>JANMVC010000424.1:0-2883 GCA_031392315.1 Pyrinomonadaceae bacterium
ATCTGATCGAAGAACGTACTACGCGTTTCAAACCCCATGGTCCATTCGTCCATCAGTTGGCGCGGGTCTTTCAGAAAACGCTTCTGCACCCCTTCCTTCAGCGTGTTGAACCGCATGCCTCGTTGGTAAAGCTGGAAAGCCAGGTAGCGATGTTCATGAGGGGAAAGCATCCGCCAGCATAGGCAAGCCGAGCGAATCATGGACTTCGACCCCCGGCATATCTATTCGAGAGCCGGCAGCGCTCTTGAAATAGAAGGGCATGAAATTGAGATAGTCGTAGGCGTGGAGCGTGTAGCGGTCAAATTCCACATTGCCTTTGACCTGGAGGTGCTGGCCAGTTTCGATGAGCGACCACGAAGGAGCGGAGAGACTGGTGCCGCGGACATAAAAATTGGCCAAGCGTGTGCCGCGTTGGTAAAAGATGTGTTCGATCCAGGGCAAGCGGCTCTTGCCGGAGCGCGGGTCGCGTTCGCGCACAAACGAATCGAGCAATCCGTAAGGCAGCCCGTCAACTTTGAGTACGACAAGACGCTTCGGTGCGGCGCTACACGGGGTTGGCGAGACGACGAACCAGGCAACGGCTAGGAGGATCAGCAGCTTAAGTAGCCGGAAAGGGTCTCGGGTGTGACGGCCCAGAGAGCGGAATGGGTGCAGGTGGCGAAGCCGTTCAACGTTCACTGGGTTCACTAAATCCAAAGTGTTACCGACGAGCCTGATCAGCTATTGCTGTCCGGTTAAGTCTCCGGCCTTATCGCGAGAGACTGACAATGGCGTCTGAGTTTTGGGCCTCGCCGGTTGCAAGGCTACAAAAGCGCTAACTAAGTCTTTGCCCGCCTGAACGAGTTGCGCGTCCTGGGAAATGCGCAACAGTTCCTGCTTGGCCCTGGGGTTTTCAATTCGCGAAAGACTGTCGAGACAGAGTCGCCTCGTTTCCTCATCAGCCGTTCGCCGAAAGATCGAAGCCGCCGCGCCAATTGCTGTCGAGCTAGCCTGTTCGCCATGTTCTGCGATGAACTGAAGCGAGCGCTTTACTTCGTCAAGATTCCAGATAACTTCGATCCGTGGACTGGACTGCGCCACTTGAAGCAGGAACCGCGTGTGGTGATTGAGTCGCCTGGCGATATCCAACCGCTCATTCACAATTGCCGGGCCAGCCTTCTCACGATGCGTATATTTGCCAAACGACAGAATGTTTCCCAGCTTAAACATCACTCGCTCGGCTTTACCATGTTCGAGCGGGACTAACTCCGCACGTCGATCGCGATCAAGTTTCGCAGGTAACCCGTCGGCCCGACGGGCGTAAGCCAGCAGAGCTGCATACTGTTCGGTAGCCAACCTGGATTCCGCGCTCAGGTCATTTTCCAGAGGGTTTAGAGAGACCTTCTCGAGCCGCCCGTCGATCTGTCGCTTTAGTTCGGGATTGAGTGATTCACTTAAGGACAAAAGCAACTTCAGTTGGGAGTAAGTGCGTAGGCGCGAAGGTTGATTAATATCCATGCCGCGCCTGCCGGTTACGAAGTCGAAAACAGAGCGGCCCAGAAAGTAAGCAGGTTGGCCAAAGCTGGAAAGCGAAAGCACGTTGCTGGTCACGTCCTGCAAGACCCGTCGCGTCATTTCACGTTTCTTCGGATTCAGCGCGTCTCTGAAGTCGACCAACACCATCGGGATTTTTGGATTATCCAAACCATAAAGGGCGAGCGGAATCATTTCAACCGGACGCGCGCCTGGCGTGTCGGCTGAGACGATCCGACTCTCAGCGTCGAAGTAACGCACCTCCGAATGTCCCTGCCAATTCGCGAGCCGCTTGTCAGACCACGGATCGGCGATGTTCAGGAATCTGCGATTGAACGTCTGGCCGCGCCTGGTTTCAAGGTCAGGCTTGGCCACCCACAGCAGCACATGCGTCGTGCTTCCGTCGGGCAGTTGCAACGGTTCGAAATAAAGCGATTCGGCTTCCGCACGCTGGCGCAGCAATTCCCAATTGTGTCCCCGCTCGTCGAGCGCCTGCGTCATCTGCTTTTCGTTAAACTTGTGCAGTTTCAAGTCTCCGAGCAATCCGCCAAATGTTTTGTCCGTCAACCTCAAGCGCGCCTGAATTTCCGCGAGCTCCGATTCCGAAAAGGCTGATGTGCCTTCGAGCGCCTCATAAAGCGCCAGGACTGACAGCGCGCGAACAATGTGCGACTTACGATAGTCGCTGACATTCTGCTGATACGAACGAGTTGAGGCTTTGACGGGTGTGCCGTAGGGATCGAGCAGGAGACTCTGGAGCGCCGTCCAAAATATTTTGTTCCAGACCTCGCGATCCGGCGACGCAAGATCAAGAACCGCGGGCGGTGTTCCGGAAAAACCCTTCTTGTTGCCGGCGCGGCTATAGAAAAAAGGCACTGCTCCAGTTAGTCGCTGCTTGAGCGAGGGCCGGGTGTACGTGAGCGGCCAAACATAACGGAGCCGATCATTCTCCGGGCTGAGGTCGCCCAGCGTGTCACGCAGAACTGTTACCAGCGGCACCCACTCTTCACTTGACGATTTGGTTGCATCCAGGTTGGCGAGCCTTGCATGGATGGTAACTAGCTCGGCGCCACCCGCAACTGCCACGCGCTCCAAACGGAAAATGTCGGGATCGGCCGAAAGGTTGGGCTGACTCTGCGCATGAACGACCCGATGGACGAAGGGTGCTGAGGCGAGCAGGGAAAGCAGAACTAGGCCGCCCAGAACGCGTGTCCCGGCTCTGAAAAGCAGACTACCCAAGCAATGGTTTCTGTTGCGCTGCTCGCTGATGGTTGTCAAACCCCCAAAATTCGTTCTACTGTCGCCTTGTTGCTGCACGTTTCGTTCGGCTGCTTCTTACCGGCATGGATTTACGAGACTCGTCGCAAGTGC
>JANMVC010000425.1:0-1700 GCA_031392315.1 Pyrinomonadaceae bacterium
AACTATCAGCGTTCGCTCAAACTGTCCGGACTCCGAATTGTTAATTCTGAAGTAAGTCGAAAGCTCCATCGGACAGCGGACACCCTTCGGGATAAAACAGAATGAGCCGTCCGAAAACACCGCGCTGTTGAGCGCCGCAAAGAAGTTGTCGTTTGTAGGAACTACCGAGCCGAGATATTTTCGGATGAGGTCCGGGTAATCCCGAATCGCCTCAGTGAACGAACAGAAGATCACCCCGTGCTTCTTGAGTTTCTCTTTGTACGTTGTGGCAACCGAAACGGAATCGAAGATTGCATCAACTGCAACTCCGGCCAACTGCTTCTGCTCGGTCAATGGAATGCCCAGCTTCTCGAAAGTCTTCAGCAGCTCGGGATCAACTTCGTCCAGACTCGCCTTCACTTCCTTTTGCTTCGGCGCGCTGTAGTAAATGACGTCCTGATAATCGATTTTTGGATACGAAATATTTGGCCAGTGCGTCGGCTCGGTCATCGTCAACCAATGGCGATAAGCCTTGAGCCGAAACTCCAACATCCAGTCAGGCTCATGTTTCTTTTCCGAGATCAGATGGATCGTTTCTTCCGTCAGTCCACGCGGAATAACGTCCGACTCAATATCGGTGACGAAACCGTATTTGTATTCCTGCTTGCTTAAGATTTCTGCTGTGCTCATCTGTTTCCTATACCCAATCTTTTCTGTCGGTCACACTTGCGCGTGGATCGATTCCGACCGTGGCTTTGTTCCCTGGATCTTATGCAGCACCGCGTCGACAGTCGCTTCAGTTCCCAGCAATTGCGACAGGGTGATTTCAGACAGCGCCTGGTCCACGATCTGATGCAGCTCAACGATGACCGGCCTGATTCCGCAATCGCCCGTATGCACACAAGAATCAAGCACACCCGTATAACTCTTGCAGTGGGCCTCGACGCGTTCGTTGTCCAGCACACTGATGACTTCATTCAAGTGAATGTCCGACGCCGGACGCGCCAGCCGGTAGCCGCCTTTGGTGCCGCGCTGCGACTGCACCAGTCCCGCCTTGTTCAAAATCCACATCAGCTTGCCGGCGTTGGCCACTGAGATGCCTTCGAGCCTCGCGATCCGCGCCAGCGTCAACGACTCGCCTTGCATTTCAGCCCGCGCCAATTGCAGCAAAGCGCGCAAACCATACTCTTCCTGTGCTGATATTTTCATCGGCTTTGTTACGAACGGGGCCAGTCTAACGAAACCTTACTTTTAAGTCAAGATAGCGTAAGGTGTTGGAGCGTAGGGGATAAGGACAAACTCGTAAGCCGGATTTTAGAGGGAAAAATTGAAGTCGAGATAGCCGGCGACACGAACGGGCGCAGCGGTGTCGGAGCTGGGCTGGAAGCGCCAGAGCCTCGCGGCCTCCTCGGCAGCGCGCCGCAGAAGCAGCGGGCCTTCCGAACGCGAAACCTCGACCACGTCGCCGTTTTCGTCGATCACCAAATAGACGCGGACCGACCCGACGGTGCCACTCTGTTTTGCCAGAGTCGGGTAACGCGGCACCACTTTTCGCGTGGCCCTGCTGTTTAATGAGACGGGAACGGTGCCGACTTCGCTAATGGCCGTAATGGCCGGGGCGGCGGTGGAAGCGACTGACGCGGCGCCGGCTTGTGCTTGCGCGACGCCGTGTTGCTGCTCGGAGACGGAGGCGACTTTCTGCGCCGTTTCTGTCTCTGGGG
>JANMVC010000522.1:0-6012 GCA_031392315.1 Pyrinomonadaceae bacterium
GGACGTGACCAAGATGAGCCAGATTGACGTCGATCAATTCTACGGCATCGAGCTGGGGGAGTTTGCCGCGCGGATTGCCGAAGTGGCGCTCTGGATGATGGATCACATCATGAACAATAGGTTATCGCTGGAGTTTGGCGAGAGCTATGCGCGCATCCCAATCAAGAAGTCACCCCACATTCTTCACGCCGACGCCCTTGAGACGAAGTGGTCTGATCTAATTGTTCCTGCCAACTGTTCATACATCCTGGGCAATCCACCATTTGGCGGATCCAAGATGCAGAGCCCTGCGCAAAGAGATCAGGTACGCCGGATCGCGAAACTCGGCGGCAGCGGCGGTACGCTCGACTATGTAACCGCCTGGTTCATTAAGGCCGGCGAGTTTTTGGAGCTGTCGGCAGCGCGAGTGGGCTTCGTCGCCACTAACTCGATCACCCAGGGCGAACAGGTAGCGCAACTCTGGCCGACTCTCTTTGATCGTTACGGTTTGGAGATCACCTTCGCGCATCGCACTTTTGGTTGGGGTAGCGACGCCCGCGGCGTGGCTCACGTCCACGTGGTGATCATCGGCCTCTGCCGGCGCGCTCAGGAACCACCGACCAAGCGCTTGTTTAGTTATGAGGCGCCCAAAGGTGATCCGACGGAGAGCCGACACGCCGCGCTCACGCCGTATTTGTTCGACGCCGGCAATCTCACTAATCGGCATCTGGTTATCGAGGAAACCTCACAGTCCCTCAGCGGTGCGCCTAAAATGATCATTGGTTCAAAGCCGATCGATGGTGGTTATCTGATCTTCAATGACGAAGAGAAAGAACTTTTTCTGAAGGAAGAGCCGGGCGCATTACAGTACATGAGGCCTTTCATAGGTGGAGTTGAGTATATACGAGGGCGTGGTCGTTGGATTTTGGCATTGCAGAATGCTTCGCCAACCGATCTCCGTTTGATGCCAGTGGTCATGGAGCGCCTCAGAGCGGTAAGGGAATATCGCCGTGGTGAGCGGCCGGCGCGGAAGAAAGCAGGTAGCGAACCTAAGGCTCCCGGAGTTTCAGCCCGAGCCCTGGCAGATAGCCCGGCGGAGTTTCACGTCACGGTGATTCCCAAAGGCCCTTTTCTCGCAATCCCCGAGAACAGTTCAGAAACAAGAGAGTACCTACCCATAGGTTGGCTTGGGCCACCTATCATTCCAAGCAACAAGCTAAGGTTCGTCAAGGACGCCGACCTTTGGCATTTTGGCGTACTCACGTCAAGCATCCACATGGTTTGGCTTCGCTACGTTGGCGGACGGATCAAAAGCGACTTTCAGTACTCAATTGGCATCGTCTACAACACGTTCCCGTGGCCCGAAGCGACCGATGAGCAGCGGGCGAAGGTTCGATTGCTGGCCCAAGCCGTGCTTGATGCGCGCCTAGAATTCCCCAACTCAAGCCTTGCCGATCTCTATGACGTTGACGTGATGCCTCATCAACTTCGTAAGGCGCATCAGGAACTCGACAAAGCCGTGGACAAACTCTATCGCCCCTCTCCATTCACCGGCGACCGCGATCGCGTCGAACACCTCTTCGGCCTCTACGAGAAGTTAGTAGCGCCGCTAGCCGCCACCGCTCCGCGACAGCGGCGACGCCCAACCAAGCGGATGCCCTGACTCCTCAGCGCGGAAACCAATCTTCGCGGTTCAGCCAACGCGTCCGCAGCACGATCACAGGGGAGGCAATATTACCTCCGCCTCGATCTCCCTGGTAACCAGCTTCTCAGTAGTTTCATTGGTGCGCTTCCAGAGGCTGGCCCTGATTTCTTGCTGCGCCCTTAGCATCTCCAAGCTGCTCTTATACTGAAAAAGGCGGATTGCAGAACCGGCTAACAAGAAGATTGTTCCCGCGGTGATCACTGCGATAAAGTCAATCGTGGTGAGTCCGCCAATGCTTCTCCCGAGTACCTGTATCTTTAGAACCATCGAGAGAACAATCAAAGCTGCCCCAAGCGCCGTCAACAGAGTGACCGGCCCTTTTTCTGCGATTAGCGAAATCCGCTCAATGCTACCGACCATTTGGTCGGTAAATGACGCGAGCTGCCCTTCGGCGGCGCTCACCATGGCGGAGCTGTCTCCTTCTGCTGGTCCTTTATCTGACATAGCTATCCTCCATTTCTCGCATCGCTGAGTTCCCATTTAAGAGAACCGAAATCGACAGGAAGTGACCGGGCAGGGCAGATGCTTACTTATGCAAGCGCTGCGCTCTGCGGGATGATGCGCTTCGGTCCGACTACATCCGAAGCGTCATTCGTAGACGAAGAGCTGCTTCCGTTGCTCGGTCATGATGAGTACTCTCTCCCATCGAGGCTTCCTGAAGTATTCTAGTTGGGCCTTGTCCAGGCTATTGATCCTCTTCCTGATTCCTTGCGCCTCGGCTTCTGTAATCTGGTGGGCCTTGACATAGTCTTCAAGCGATGTCGCCTCGTTCCTGTCTTCCCAGGCGACGATCCTCCTGGCAGATGCTTCTTCTAAATCAAACGCAACGAGAAGTTCTTCCAGGGTGGCGCGGGCCACCAGGCTAGTAGCGCAATAATTGAAGCAAGGAACCTCGGGTTTGAACGGAATAATGGTGCACTTGCACTCCTCAACCATCGCCGCTGTTGTCGCCGCTTTTGGGTCAGGTTTCGGGTCCTGAGCGGATAACGACAAAACGGAAATCAAGAGCAGGAAAATTGATCGTCCTAGCTGTTTCATGATTACCTCCAGTTTTGATTCATTCGCTGGCGGGTGTGTTTCCGAACACCCACCACACGATATAAAGAAGGAGCCAGGCCGAAAAAACAGCCAGGCCTACGTGAAGAAAAGTCAGTTGGTTGCTGAATTCATGGTTCATGGAGTTTCCAATCTCAAGCAGCACCTCGCGCTTTCGCGTAAACGCTACGGCCGTGTAACGCCGCGAGATTGCGTTCCCGTTAAAAATTGACAGGCCGATCAATATCCAGCCAGGAATAAAGAGCAGGTAAATGGAGCGCGTCCATCGTCCTGCGGGGCGAAAGTAAGAAGTGCTGGCTATCGCCAACACCGATGCCGCGATCATTGCCAGGCACCAGCCGGTCAGAGTTCGCGAATCATCGGCCATGCTCTTGAGTCCTTCTCTGAGATAAGTGTCATCGCCTGATGTCGCGGCATTCTTTGACGGGCTGACTGCAGCATCCGTGGGAGACGGGCATGGTGATTGAGACGGAGATGGAGATTGAGCATGAACCGTAGCCATCCAACAACAGGAAAGGACAAGCACCGACACGAGTTCGATTAATTTGCTGAAGTTGTTGAGGAGCTTTTTGTCTCCTGCTTCGCTGGCCATGTTGAAGTCCTCCTTTTGGGAAAAGGGTGAGCGGAATGAGAGCGCAGGCTTTAAAATACCAAAGACCGCGGATCCCAGGACGTTGACAATTAATTAAAGAAAGCTGGCTGAACCGGCTGGTTGTTCAGAGGACAACTGTGGGAGTCGGCCAAGAGACTTTAATGAGAACAAAGATCAGTAAGGTCGGCGGCAACATACAACAGGCGGCGGGGAGAGTCAAACGATTTTTCTGGAGTGAAGGACCAACGGAAAACGGAAGCGCAAACCGGAGATCGTCCGACAAACTTCAGTCTGTCGCGCCACATCGACAGCTTTGAAGCTTGTCGGTGACATTAAGGTCTGCTCGGACTGGTCTTTGCTCGCGTGGGTTGAATGCTATCCTTTAGACATGAGCCGAACATCGCCGCCGGAAACTAGTTCCCTGCCCCATTATCAACGGCGCATCCTCTCTGCCCTGACCGCGGTGGCAATTGCGATCGGATTCGGCACGATCGGGTTCTACCTAATCGAAGGTTGGTCGCTGCTTGATAGTCTCTACGTCGCAGCGCAAACTGTAACCACCGTCGGCTATGGCGACACCACGCCGCGCACTCCAGCCGGCCGTGTCTTCGCCATAGTGTTTATGATCGGCGGCGTTGGCGTGGTGCTTTACTCGCTCACCACCATGGTCCAGTCCATCGTGCAATCGGAAATCATCGCGACGATGGGCGAGAAACGACAGTCGAGAAGAATTGGAAAGATGCGAAACCATTTCATTGTTTGCGGCGCGGGAAGGGTTGGGTCACATTTGATTCGATCACTACTCGCCAGCCAGGAAACGTTTATTGTGATCGAACGCGACCCGCAGCGCGTAGCGGAGTTGACTGATCTGGGCGTGGCGGTATTGGTGCGCGATGCAACGCTGGAGGAGAGCTTGCGCGAGGCGGGGGTGGAGAATGCGCGCGGGCTGGCGGCGTGTCTGCCCGACGATGCGGACAATGTTTACGTGGTGCTGACGGCCCACGATCTGAATCCAGACCTGCACATCGTGGCCCGCGCGGTTGAAGAGCAGGCCGAAGCTAAATTGATTCGCGCCGGCGCTAATCGCGTGGTGGCGCCGACGATCATCGGCGGACATCGCATGGCGATGGGCCTGACGAAACCGGCGGTGGACGACTTTCTCGGATCGATCACCGCAAACAAATTGGAGTTGGCGTTTGAACAACTGGAAGTTGGGCCAGGTTCCGAGCTGTTGGGCAAGAAGTTGAGTGAAACGAACATTCGCTCGGAGCTGGATATCGTGGTGGTCAGCATCAGACGCAGCAATGGCCAGATACTTTTTAACCCGAGCGGCGAGGCGACCATCGAAGGCGGCGACATGCTGATTGCGATTGGGCATGCGGAGTCGCTGATGAAACTGACGGCGCTGGCGAAGGGCTAAGAACAGTCCAGAGTCTTGAGTCCGCCAGTCTAGAGCCCTGGTAATTGAAATCTGAACTTGAGATCGTGCGACCTCCGAGACTGTAAACTCGCGACTGTAGACTCCAGACCCACATATGAAAATTCTAGTCACCGGCGGCAGTGGTTACCTGGGGACCCACGTGCGCCGGTTTTTCAATGCCGACGATTTTTCACGCCGCAACGGCTACGACATTCTCGATCGTGAAGCAGTCAAGATCGCAGCCGGCTACGACGTGGTGATTCATCTGGCGGCCCACCTCGACAAAGACCCGAGCGCCGCGACCGAGTGTTTCCAGACGAACGCTGAAGGCGTGGCGAATGTCGTCACAAACATGCGCCCCGGCGCGGCTTTTATTTACTCGTCTACGAAAGACGTTTACGGCGCGCATGCCGATTCATACGACGAGGTTCCCGAGACCTGTGCAACAGACTACTGCGGCCAGTCGGCCCTGGAGTGGTCGAAATTTTTAGGCGAGCGCTATGTTGAGTATTACGCGCGGCAGCAAGGCGTGCGCACCTGCATCTTCCGCATGTCAACGATCTACGCGCGGCCATCGGACGGCAACGAGTATGGCTTTGTCACGCACTACACTGAATCGGTGAAACGCGGCCACGCGATAAGCTTGCCACTGGGCGGAAGTCCCGTTCGCGACATCCTACATGTGGACGATTTCTCGCGGGCGTGCCAGGCGTTCATCAACTCAAGGCATGTCTACGGGCTGTATAATCTCGGCGGCGGCAAAGCAAACTCAAGCAGCTTGCGAGATATGGTGGATACGATCGGACGATTGATTCAACTGGAACCAGTCGTCATAGAAGATGACACCTCGCTGCATCCGGTGCCCGTTAATTATGTTTCTGACTTGAGTCGGGTTCGCGAACAACTGGGCTGGGAACCGGAGATTGGTATAGAGGAAGGACTGCGTTCGCTGGTGTAGAGGCGGCCTGCTTAACCTAGTCCGCGAACGCGGACGGATGACAGTAGCCCAGCGATTCATCGCTGGGACCTGTGGATCTCTTGCCATGAAGTCCGTGAAGCGGACGTCTGAAAAGACAGTGTCGACCACCTTCCTTCAGCCGTCCGCTCAACGGACTAGGTATCTATATTTGCTTCCATCCCAGCAGTAAACTGCTGGGCTATTATCAGTCGTCCGCGGCGCGGACCTTCTCCGAAAACTCGAACGAAGCCTGTCCAACGCTAAACGATGGCTGGAGTCAACAATGAAAAGATCGAGCGCAT
>JANMVC010000528.1:0-11562 GCA_031392315.1 Pyrinomonadaceae bacterium
AGGCGAGATTTGTTGTTTCCTGGCGGCCGTGTACGTCGATCAGAAATTCACAGTCAGCGACGTAAAATGAAGGCGAGTTGGATAGCGTGTTTCCCGATTTTCCTACCGGTTGAAATGAACGAGCACGGCTACTGGGTACGACTCTGAGAAGATGTTGCGCCAGATATCGAGTAAGAGAAAAAGAACGCCGACCCATCGAGGGTCGGCGAATTGTTTTGTTGGGGCGATGATCGCGGGGAAAATACTTAACCTCGAAATGTTAAGTTATGTTGTTTTAGATACCGCGCTCCTGGCATCGCATTCGTGTCGGTTGGGGCTGAAAGGCTCTTACCGTGTAACGCGTAATAGTCCCGTCCGTTTTCATATTCCTCTTTGATACGGCGACTCACAACGATGGTTAGATCCTTTGAGTCCACTGTAAGGTAGCCGCGATCAAAGAGACGATGAAGATCGCTACGCAGAAGCAGCCCGTTTGAAACTTCATGTACGCCCCCGGCGGAGTATCGATGAATGTGCGCAGCTTCTAGAGCGGGCAGCGTGCGTTCCGCAGTCATTGCACAGCGGCCTTGATACGCTGCGGTTACGTCTATGCGGAATGACCCCTGGCCCAAACGCGGCGTCACCAGATGCGGAGTGCCATAGCGTGCGGTTTCAATCGCGGCTCGCGTGGCAGGGCCGACTGAAGGCATTGCGGCCGTGCCCAGAGAACGACTTTTTTGTGCGGCCAGCTGAACAGTTATCTTTTGCCAGAGTTTGAGTCCTTCGCCACTTGTCATGTCATAGCTCTTACCCGAAACAATAGGTCCCCTAAAATCTGGCGGGCTTTCAATCCAGTCCGAGCGCTTGAAGAAGAAAGGTTCACCGAGGATGGTGCTACCAATTATTGGGTCTTCATCCGCTTTAATCGGCTTTGAGCTACGCCTGCTGATCATCTTCCGTAGCTGGTGGAATGAATCCGCGCCGTTAGCTTCGCGAAAGGCATCCCAAGTCTGGCTTAAGGGGAGTTTAAGAAACCTTAAGAAGAAGCCACCACCCACGATTGCATAGTCAGGGGCATGAAGTCTGAACAGGAACGGCGCGCCGGGCTGCAGACTCTTCAAATAGGGTTTGGGTGAAGGACGCCAGAAATTGAAGAGTGGAGCTTGAACCAGTCGTAGTCAGTGATGCCAACGTAGAGTTTCACGATAGAATAGGGGATAAGATATGGGCGCCCAAAGAGTGCGCTCAGAATACAAGCATTCTTGTATTGAGGAAAGAGCCAAAAGGAACGCCGACCCGTCGAGGGTCGGCGAATTGTTTTGTTGGGGTGGCGGGTTTCCAGGGGCGGCGCTACGCTTACCCCTGGCTACTTTCTTGCGCAGCTACGCCGCTTTTGAGTTGACGCGCTCAGCGCGCGCGATGTTCACGCAGAAACCCGAGACCGGGAAGTAAAAGAGCCAGCGCGAAACCGCGCTGGCTTTATCGTCGATCTGATTCATCGCGCCAGCCCTAAGCGGCGAGCGTGAGTTCAAACGGGTTCGCAATGGTGCGTTTCCCGAATAGCCTGAGGAGGCCTACAGCGTCGTCTTCCTCAACATGCTCTCGTCGGAGAATCTTTCCGACTTCCGCTTGTTCGGTGCTGGGAATACGCGACGCGAAAAACTGCCACAGTTCTTCATTCTCATAGACGCTGTTCACATCCGGAAATTCCACAATCGGACGAAGCTCGTCACTCTTTCTAAACTCGTCAGAGTATTCAAATCGCCAGACTCCGTCGTCCACCGATAGCGTTCCGACTAACAGATCGTCATAGGTGAGGAGAAACTTTGCGTGCGCTTCGAGCGGAGCTTTGACGCTGCGCGAGAAGCCCAGCCATTCTTTTGCTCTTTCCATTATTTTCTTAAGTGGCATGGGGCGGTTCCTCCTTTCCTTTGAATGATACGACTGCCGCTCGCAGCTTCTGTTGCCGCAACTCTAAACACCTCTTGATTAGTTCCTGGCGCTCAGGGCTGAGCAAGTTACCAAATTCCTCTTGGATCACTTCGCAACTTCGTTTCAGGAGAGTATCAGGCAAGAATTTTTCGATATTATGGCGGTAGCCTGTAAAACCATTCCAGATTAAGCCCATCAAACGAAAGAAATCAACATTTTGTTCATTGTCCCAACCTATGGGCGGCAGGCATTTGGCCACATAACGCTCTAACTGCTTTGCATCCCTCAACATTTGGCAAACGCGTTCTTAGGGGATATTCCAAAACAAGGCTCGTGCCGTGTCGTACACCGGTGAAAATCGGGGCGACTTCGCTTTTCGGATGGGCGAGATGACACCCCAATTATAAGGGTGCCGATCGTTATGTCCAATTAGCGCATCGAACGTCAGCATCTCGACATAGCCTTTGACAATCTTCTCCATGTGACCCGGAAAAGCATCCTTAATCGCCTCTCGCGTCATTTGGAAGGTGAAGAAGTCGCGCTCGCTCTTATTCTCGGCAATCTCTGCATAGTTCTCTTTGCCCAAACACAATTCATAGATTTCCGCTCCGTGCGTTAGCTGATCAATTCTTCGATTGAGGAAATACTTGCTCATGAATCTAACCTGAGGACCCACTATTCGAAGCTTTGATTCGGCTATCTTGACGCCATAAACCTCGCCGATGCGCGTAATCAGTTGTTCGATAATTGATTCGTTTGGATAAAACTTTGAGCCGACCTTCGCAATGTAACTCTCGCTACGTTGCTGGCGCGTGCGATGCCCGGGTCGATACTCGCTGTCGGTGATGAAGTCTTTTGGCGCATCTCCGGCGATTGAAAGAAAGTCCACGGTCTTGATTGAAAACCGCTTCAGTCGTGGAATGAGTCTCTCCCAATCCCGCTGAAAGTCAGACCAATAGCGAATGTCCTTGAGCTCAACTTTTGGCGACTTGGACCGAGGTGTCAGCATCTTCTTGGGCATGATTTTCCAGGTACCAAGATTG
The DNA here is from genome assembly GCA_031392315.1 of Pyrinomonadaceae bacterium. GTDB lineage: Bacteria > Acidobacteriota > Blastocatellia > Pyrinomonadales > Pyrinomonadaceae > PSRF01. The sequence goes on from JANMVC010000528.1 coordinate 2,955, forward strand.
TAAAGTGTGCCCCAGACATTAAACAAACTTCCGTAGTCGGGCCTCTACTCGCCTTTGGTGAATCGATGGGAGTGGTACGATAATTCGGGTATCACACCACGGTTGATTTCAACGGGGGAAAATCCATGAGTCGGAATTCAAATGGCGCAAAGGATCCAGAAGCGGGCCCAACATTACGTGCGCTTCGCAGAGCCGCACGGCGCGCCCGGGCGCTAGGCGCTAGAACCGGGACGCCGGTCTATGTTATCCGTGACCAACGCATCGTTGACCTGACGAAGGAAGACCGCGCTCAGGAGAGACTATCAGTTAAGCCGCGCGCCAATCGGACCAGGATCGCTTGAGCCAGTAGCCGGCGAACAAAGGCACCATTCGATAAGCAAGGAACGCCGACCCATCGAGGGTCGGCGAATTGTTTTGTTGGGGCGTGATCCTGGGGCGGCGCTGCGCTTACGGCAGAAACGAATACAAACCATCTGGCATTAGTTAGATCGTGCTGGTGGTCCAAGTGGATGCCGCTAGTGGCATTGTGATCGGCGATAATGGAGCCTGAGTAAGTTTTAGTTTTGGATGTACGAGAGGTGGACCGTGATGGAGCAGATGAGTGGTTCACAAGAGCTAGCTAGACGCTTCAACGAGAGCGAGGCCGTGTGGCAACGCTATGAATACATTCGAGCGCGGCGTCTCCTGCGGGACGTTGACTTCGTGCTCTCTGAAGAAGTACGCGATGCGCTTGACTGGCTTGAGGCGGAATATCTTTGCAGGCAGACGCGGGCCGTGGGAAAAAAGGCTGCCACTACCTGACACTCAGATAGAAGAAAGAACGCCGACCCAGCGAAGAGCGGGGTGACGAGTTAAGAGTGATGAGCAAGGCACTAGCGAGAATACCGATCGAGCAGGTTGAGAATGCGATCGTATTAATTCGCGGCGAGAAGGTGATCCTCGACTCGGATCTGGCAAAACTCTATGGCGTGACGACCACTAGATTGAATGAACAAGTGCGGCGAAACCAAAGTAGGTTTCCCGAGGATTTTGCGTTTCGTTTGACGAAGTCGGAGTTTGCAAACTTGATCTCGCAATTTGCGACATCAAGTGCAAGTCATGGTGGCAGGCGAAAACCTCCGCTCGTCTTTACCGAACACGGCGCGATCATGGCCGCGAATGTTCTCAACAGCAAGACGGCGGTTGAGATGAGCGTTGAGGTAGTGAGAGCGTTTGTAAGACTCCGTCAAATGCTGGTTTCCAATGCTGAGCTGGCCCGCAAGCTCAATGGTATCGAGATGAAGTATGACGCGCAGTTCAAAGTGGTGTTTGACGCGATCCGGCAGCTCATGACACCACCCGAGCCCAAGCGAAAGCAGATTGGATTCGCAAAGGCAACGAAGAAATAAGGTCGTAAGACTGAGCGCAGAGGACGGGAAGAAAAACGAAAATAGAAGCCAGGCAGCAGAAGAGCGAATGTGATAGTGAAGAACGCCGACCCATCGAGGGTCGGCGAATTGTTTTTGTGGTCGCCCATGGTGATTAGGTTCGCAGGCGACATCAGGTCACAATAACTGCTTGGTAGGACAGACATTCTTGTCCGTCCCGTCCTAAATAGAGAGAAGGACAGGCAAGAATGGCTGTCCTACTTACTAAGAGAAGAGCAAGAGGAGAACAGAATGCCGAAAACGAAGAAGCACGTGAAAGTCGCTATAAATTTTGACGTGGGTATCCCCGAGGCCGAGGAGGCGCACGTGACCTTGCAGGGCGACGAGATGGTAATCGACATGCAGGAGCCGGATGGGATAACCAAGTATCTGATTGTCGGCAAGCCGGTAGGAAACCACTTCCAGGGCGTCAACAGCGCCGGACCACGAATGCCCAAGGTTCGCGTAAAGTGGGTCAAGCTGGGAAAGGTGTTTGTGGGACAGTGGTTGGAAGATGGTGAGGAGTATTTGTTCTCATTCAAACTAAAAAGTTAAATGATGCGTGATGCTTAAGAAGCAAGCGGTAATTCAATTTGTTGGACTGATGGTGACGGTGGTTTACGCTGGCGTGATCGTTTGGCTGTATGCGACGGAGCCGCGCAGCTTTAAGGAGGCGGCCACGGGCGCGCAGGTGGCTGCCGGCACTTATCAGGTGGACCAGGAAAAGTTTGCGGCAGCGCTGGGACTCTTTCGGCGTGAGCAATTTCGCGCCGCTCGCGACGAGTGGCAGCGCGCGGATCCGGCGCAAAGCGATCCGAAGACGCAGTTTTATATCGCCTACTCCTATTATCGTGAAGGATGGGGGCGCGTTTACTACGATCAGGAACTATTTAAGCGGGGCCTGGAAGCAGTCAATCGCGCGATTGCCCTCGCGCCCGCGACGCTCAGTGTTGAGGACGACAATCTGCAATTGCATACGGCCGCGGAGTTGAAGGCGGAGTTGGAGCAAGGGACGGAGCGCACCTGGAGTGATGTTAATCCGCTGAAGGTGATGCGGCAGAGGAAATGAAAAGACAGTGAAGAGTGATGAGTGATGAGTGAAGAGGTAAGAACGAAAAGCGGCGAGGAGTTGATAGCGGCTGATCGAGCGGAGGTTGAATCCGCGGTTGAGGTTGGCGGCTTGCGATTTGTCGATAACCGTCTTACAGATGACCGTCTTACCGACGACCGTCTTGTCGCGAACCGGACGAGAAACGGGGCGCTCGTGCGCTACTGGGTGTTGCCGTTAGTTTTCCTGACGGTGGCGTTGCTGGGCGGGTTGCGGGTTGGCGCGGACGATCGGGCGTTTATCTTTTTTCCTCCGCCCCTCGTTACGCTTCTGCTCGCCGTGCTCCTCATGCTGTTGTTTGTGCGCGGTGGCTTGATCGAATTGCGGTCGTGGCTCAGGGGCGACAATGCGCCGCTCCGAAATGTAAGTCACTTCTGGGTGTTGCTCACACTCTTCTTCGCTTCGGCGCAGGCGTTCAATTCAGTGTTGCCGGAGCGCGGTTTATTACACTGGCTGTTCTCATTCTTCTTTCTCTGGACGCTTTGGAATAATCAATTTTCATCTTTTGACGCGCGGCGTCTCTTGCGCAGCCTGGTGGTGCTTTTTGGAACCGCCTTCGTACTGAAGCACATACTGCTGAGCAGTTTTTATGCGCCGGACAGCGGTTGGCTCAAGCGTGTGGCTGGCGCGCTGGCGCAAGGCGTGACACTCGGCACGCTCGATGCGCCGATGTTTGCCCCCGCGACCGGTTACATTTCTTTCTTCGCGCTCGGGCTTTATATCGCGGGACTGCTGATAATGGGGGGGGAGAAGTGAAGAGTGAAGAGTGAAAAGTGAAGAGCAAGCAGTAGAACGCAGAAAGCAGAAGGCGTAGAAAGCAGTGGGAAGTGGGCGGAAGTTAGATCACAATCTGCCGACTGCCGACTCCCTTACGGTTCGCTGTCGCGCAGCCCAGCTGCTTGCCGCGCCTTTTCCCACATTTGGATGTAGTCCTCCGCGGATCGGAACAGTGGATCGAAATAGGCGCCGACCTCGGCGGGTCGAGAATGCGAATTGGCCACGTCCTGTAGGAAGTCGGGCAGCAGGCCGTAGTGGGCCACGCCGTCGAAGTTGACGTCGAAGTCGCGGTTTCCAAACACGTGCCGGCGCAATGGATCGTTAGTGCCGTTCATTCGTCCCCACTCATCCCAGACCCTCTTCACCCACCAGTACTGCTCCCAAATACCTGGCGCATTGGTGTATTTCCGAAGTTCGCTTGGAGTAATTCCTTTCTTCACGCAGTAAGCGGCGAAGCGCGAATCGAGTGTGGTGGATGGATGGACGCCGTCTGACTCAAGTTCACCTTCATTTTCTGAGTGGAATCCCCAGGCATAATCGACGTACCGAGGGTTATTGCCAAAGACGCCAGGCGCAGTCGTCCTTCGCGGGTTGGGACCGGCGATCCACAACGCGATTGCTTTCCAGGCGTCTTCGTGTTCAGCCGGCCGCGACTCCCAACTAGTGGAACCGTGGACGGGCGTTTTCTGCCACGCACTATTTCCTTCGGTCTTAAAGCGCAAGGGGCTCCATTCCTTTATGGGGCGGTCGTAACGCACGCCGTTGCTTTGCGCGTCAACCTGTTCGAATCGACGTTCGTCCCGGCGCGGCATTGAACTGGTCTCTGTGCCGAGCTGGTAAGCGGCGTTTGGACCGAAGCGCGGTTCGATGGTGATTCGATCGGTCGAAAGGGCTACGCCGCGACCTCCGCTCACGTCGACCGCGTACTGGTAAAGCTGGGCCCAGGTTTTCGACGAACCATCGCAGTCGTTGGGAACTGCATCGCCCCATTTCGTGCGGCGCGGTAACCAAAGGATTGCGCCGGTAGTTCCACCCAGTTGAGCGATGGTCTCGATCTTGTGGCGACTGACCATGCCCTCATGGCGCAGTGGAAGTTGACTGGTCGTGTCGAAGCGGGCGAGATTATCCGCGTCGTTATCGGCCAGCGGGCCGTGCGAAAAGTCGCCCTCGCCGGTGAAGCCCAGCTCGAGAAAATCGGAGTGAGAAGACATGACCGGATAATGGCGCGCCTGGGCCCTACGCAACATATCCTCTGTCGTGTGGTAACCGGCGTGGTCGAGATCAATCAGCATCCCGCGCCGGGCCAACTCGTCGAAGAGGATTTCACCAGCCGGGTTCAACCCCATGCGATTGATGTGGCCAAGCTTAGTCTCCGCCCAACTCGGGTCTTCTTGTAGGTGTGGCGCATCGCCGGTCGCGATCGTCCGAATAATCTGGCCGTCAGCTTTCCACGCGTCCATGTCAAGACGATAGCGAATGCCCACCACATCCCCGCTGTCAACTTTTACGTTGCTTCCGGTGACCTTGCGGTTCACTTCATTGAAGAGGCGCTGGGACATTGCGGTGCCACCCCAAACGCCGCTCACGTAATGAAAAGGGCCGACTTGCCGCACACCCTGGGCGTAGAGACGATCGAGCTCCTCAGAGATCAACGCACGCTGCTTCTCCGGGTCAGTAGGCATGACAATGACACCGGGTTCACGAAAATGATTGTTTGGTACGAAGTTGCCGAGGACGTCGAGCTCGAGACCGACGACGATGGCCAGCTTGTTGGAGGAAATGATTCGGCGCGCGTCTGCCGGAGTAAAAGCGATTTCAACCCAAGTGCGATTTTCCGGTCGCCCGGCCCACTCCTTGATGTCCTTTACCTGAACGTCAGCACTGCCGCGGTCGTCTTCGGGTTGTGAGGTTCCCAGCAACCTCCGTTTGAGTGGATGCGAACTCGCCAACCAGTTGTTGACTGCCAATGCCGACATCAGCCGCAGGCCGCCATCGTAAGCACGATGGATCCATTCGCCGTACATCGTCTGGCCTGCGACCATGCTAAACGACGGATAACCAAGGTGCTCGGGATAGCCACTGCGAGACGCGCGGGTTAGCTCGCGCGCGGTCTCCCCGATAGCCGCAGGGGCTGGCGAATTCGGGAAGCCTGGGAAGAGCATCGCGGCTAAGTCGAGGAAGCGCGACCATTGGAGGTTTTCGAACAAGGGTGGGAGCGCCGTCCGGCGAAAGCGGTCGCTTCCGAAAGGAGATCCGTCGCGTGCATAAAGCGAACCCTGGGTCACATTGCCGCCGAAAGAGAGATCGTTCATCGGATGCGCGTGAGTGTCGGCAAATCCCCAGACCCGTGGCGGGCGATCGCTGGGGCGGACCCTGCCGAAACGGAAATCGTCGGCATTGATGTGGCCCCACGGGCCGCTGGAATTATCTACGATACGGATTCGTCCGAACCGCCCGCGCAGAGTTGCCGGCACTTCGAACACGATGGGCCGCATCACTTCCGAGTTTTGACCACTCGCAACGAGGGTGACCACGTAATTGCCGTCACGCGAACCTATGCCGCTGGCGCCGGCCTGAGTGCTGCCGCCGAAGAGTGCGGCGAGCCCGGCAGCGGCGCCGCGGTTCGCTGCGACAAGTCGCGCAACCTCGGCGACATCAGCGTCGTCCTCACCTCGGACCTGAAGTTCAACTCGTTCGTTGGCGACGTCGCGTCCGCCTCCCACCATGAATGCGATGAAGCGCGCGTTTTCATCCAACAGGAAGTCACCCGATGTTAGCGTCCCCGTCGTGCCATCTCCTCCTATGACTCCGAGAGATCTGGACACGTCGGGATGGTTTTCGTTGGTCCCGATCCAGGCGTCGAGGTGATGGCCGATGGGGTAGGGCACGCGCTTCCAGTAGTCGCCGCCGATGCCACCGTTTTCGAGCATCATGTCAGTGCGCACGCGGGCGGCGATGACGTTGTCGCCCATGGTGGGCTGGTTTGCGAAAGCGTCGCCAGTTGGGGTCCAGCCGGCGAGGCCCTCTTCGAAGTCCCAGTTGCGGCCGGTACCCGGTCCGGCACCGAGAACGGGCCGGTTAGGCCCAGCACCGAGAACGGGCCGATTGGGTCCAGCACCTGTAACCGGCGCCGGATTAGCAGGCGGAGCGATCTGATTGAGACAAGTCCCTTTGAAGAAAGCATGCTCCGACTCCAGCTCGTTTGGCGAAAGAATCTTGATGGCTACCCAGCCATTGAATGCGGCAAGACTGATGGTCCAGGTTGTATCTACTGCTTTGGTTTCTGCGCCATTGAAGTCCAGCGTGTAAGTACGCGCGGTCGCACCGTCGCTGCGAATGAAAGTGTATTGGACCGGGCCTTTCCCGGTGGCAGTGATCTCGCCGTTGAACCTGAGCGTCACCGGACATTGCCCGTCATAAACCTCCGGCGTCGAAACAAGCTTCGCAGACGTAACCTGAAGCGATTGTTCCTGAGCTTGAGGTTTCGGCAGTGAGATTGTTGGCACAGCGATCGTCGGCAGCTTGAACCTTTGGGATGGCCCAGTCGCCGGTTTGCCACACGAGCCTTTGAAGAAAGCGCGTTCAGACTCCATTTCGTTAGGCGAGAGAATTCTAATGGCCACCCACTCATTGAATGTCGGCAGGCTTAAGGTCCAGGTGGTGTCTACGCTTATTGAATCCTGCTTTTCGAAGTCAAGCGTGTAGACTGGACCGGTCGCGCCATCGCTGCGAACGAAGGTGTATCTAACCTGGCCCCTTCCCTTCACGGTGATATTGCCGCTGAAGTTAATCGTTACAGGACACTGCCCGTCATACGCCCCGGGCGATGCAGTGAGCGTGGCGGAAACGACTTGAAGCGATTCCTGTGGAGCCTTTGAGAGCATCTGCGCTGAGGACGTCGGCGCTGTGTTTGAAGAGACCGTAATGAGCACGAACGCCAGGCAGGTTATGGCGGCGATCGTTGGGTATCTATGTTTCATGGACTTCACCTCATTGTTGGGATGGCTGCCAGCTGCGAGTTCGAAGGCGACAGCTCAAAGGATTCGCAGATTGATCAGAAGCTAGTGACATCAAACTCCCCAGGGATTAGAAGTAAAAAAGATGTCCGAGAGCTGAGAGGTTGAAAAAGTCGCTCAACGAGCAGGGGGAATTCTGACAAGGTATTCTCCGGTGTTTCGGTTGTCAACAAATTTGGGCGGAGAAGTGAACAGCAAGCAGTAGTCGGCAATCAGCAGAAGAAAAAAGTAGAAGGCAGAAGAACGGATAGAAGAACCGGAACGCCGACCTGTCGAGGGCCGGCGAAATATTTGTTGGCGGGAAGGCCGCTGAAACGGCCCCAAGCATTGGTTAGAGGTGGGCACTGCCCGCCGTTTCAGCGCGCGAACCAGGGCGTCAGGGGATGGGTTGGAGTTTCAGAGAATAATCTTTTTGGCGCTGACAGGGTTTCAGTTCGACCACGATGTTTGCTGCTTCCGCGGCGGTGCGGAGCCGGGCGCGGGCGGTGGTGTCCCAGGCGAGGTCGCGTTGACGTTCGTTCGCGCCGGTCTCGGGCTTGATATGGGAGACAAGGAAGTAACGACCGGGCGCCAGGTTGGTTAGCGTGAAGGTCGCGTCGCTATTAACGATTGCCTCGCTATAGCGCAGCACGTTATTCGCTTGTTCGCGTTCGGCAGGCACAAGATGCACGCGCAGCCCGCCGGGAATCGCGCCGTCCGTCTCCACTTTACCCGCGAGCCCCGCGGCATCCTGTCCGACGCTGATCGTCACTCCGGCCACACGCTCGTTCGACTTGATGGTCACGACTCCTTGCGATAGTTCGGTCTGCGCCACTCCAACTGACGCCATTTGCGACGAGGCCGATCCGGCAGTCGATGCTGAGCCCGGAGTTGAGGCCGGCGTTGAAGCAGGAGTTCGCGATGGAGCTGTTGCTCTGGCCGCAGCTGAAGCAGGGCCGGATGCCGCTGCGCCGCCGGGAGTGATCGCGCGCACGTACCAGGCATCTGTCGGCAATTTGAATGCGAACCGATACTTACCGGGCGCAGCGTTCTTGACCGTAAACTCGCCCTTCGCGGTAAGCATGGTCCCGACGTTGCCGAACATCGACGGCAGCAGGGAACGGTCTGATTTCTTAGTGTCGTCGCGCCGCGTGTTGAGAATCACTTCGATCAACTGCGAGCTGCGCTGGTCACACTTGTCTTCACTTTTGATTGCATCGAGCAGGATTGTGCACGCGATCGAGGCCATCTGCGCGAGTTTTAGTTCCACTCCAGTTAAATCGCCGTTGCGAACTGTGACGCGCTTGCTCGCAACCATCGGG
>JANMVC010000700.1:0-3064 GCA_031392315.1 Pyrinomonadaceae bacterium
ACCAGGCTGATGAGGCCACCGCGCGAATTAGTCATGATCAACGCTACGCCCATCAAGCCCGCGACGAAAAGGTAAATAAATCTTTTTTCCTTGATGACAGAGCCAGAGAAAAGCAGGCCGAGCGGCAGCGCCAGGGTCAACTCCATGTAGCCGGCGAAGTGATGCCGGTTAATAAAGGGACCGAAGGCCGTGCTCTGGGCCAACTCACGAATCCAGTAGACCTTGGTCGGGCTGATGATCGACTGGGTCAGCCCAAAGATGGCCAGGAAAAATCCGAAGATCGTAATTGTTCTGACCAGCAAACGAAGACGCTTTGGAGTATCGAGAAAAATTAACGTGGCGAAGAAGTAGATCAGCAGCGCCGTCAACTGAACAACTATCAGCCGCGTTGCATTAGGATCCAAAGACAGGCTGCTGGTGAGCGGTAACGGCAGCATTCCCGAATTGGCCGGCGTCCGCAGGGGTAGAAGTTGGACCAGGCCGAGGGCTAAAACCCCGAGCAACGGCAGCAGCAACAGATTGCGGCTGACGCGAAACGATCCCAGGATCCAACTATCAGCCAACCACAGCGCCAGAATGGCCACCGCGCCCAGAAAGAAAACAGCCTGGGCCCAGTAATGAACCGTGCCAAACGCCAGGGCCGAAAGAATGATGGCGCTGCAAAGGATCAAAAACGCGAACCGACTGGGCAACGTGTGCTTGATGCGATACGACGTGTAGCCCGACGACCTGACTGGCTGAACATCAATCGGCTCGGAAACGAGCGCGTTATTTTCGAGGCTTGAGATCGAAGTCGTCATACCAAACTGTTCCAAAGATCGGACAAATCGCATTGTCAGGACAGGCATTTCTGAGAATCTTAATCTTCACTGCCTCCGTCTTCGCGCCCGTCCGAAACGGCAACGAGATACGCTGCCAATTGTTATTTCCATCGGGCGCGGTCGCCGAAGTCGCCAGCACCGAATCGTCGTTTGCATCGACGATTGCCACCTGAGGCGTGATTGCGCTCTCCAGGCTTTGAGTCATTACATAACACTCAAATTCATATTCTTTGTTCGGGTGCAGCGGGACGAGCTGAGACACATTGATACCGTCAATGCGCGAGCGCACTTGAAAGTACACCCGCAGACTTCGTTGTCCCAGATGCCCGGCGCCGGCGTCGATCCCAATCTGAACCTGAGATAACGACTGCACCTGCCAACCAAAAATAGCGTCCGGCCCGTGCGCAACATTATCTTCAAAACCCCGGTCAACAATATGCTCCAACGCAGCTCGATACGCCGGTCCCGGCGCCACGTCGTTCCAAACGCTAACAGCCGTATGAAAATGCTTGTGCGCCAGCAGTCCCGCAATGATTGGGTCGGCAGCGTAACGGCGGGATCGTTTTTCAGTTTCAGTCAGTGTGTTCCATAGCCGCAGGCCCTCATCAAAGCGGCGACGATCAATCAGGTACCGGGAAAACTGCGCTCGCGCATCCGGCGTTGTGCCAATCGCCGCCATCTGGGCTTCGAAGTTGTCCTTGTTAACTTGCCAGGCGAGATTGAACAACTGCGATTGCAGTTCCGGGTTTGCTTCGCTGGCTTGCCGTAACTCCTGAAACGCTTCGGGGTAGCGGTCGGTGCGAATCAACAGGTTACCCAGGTGCCAGCGTGGATAGGCATACGATGGCGCGAGCCTGACCGCTTCGCGCAAAGCCCGCTCCGCCCTGGCCGAGTCGCCCTCCTGTTCGAGTGCCTGGCCCAGGCTCATCCAGAATCGGTAATCGTTTGGCGATAGACTGACCGCCTTCTCGTAGGCAGCGACGCTTTGTGTGATCTGATCCGGGGGGAGTTCCTTCTCGATGAGGTTGCCAAGCCGCCAATAAGGGAGTGGATCATTTGGCGCCCATGAAACGGCCAACTGAGCCGTTTCCAGCCGGCGCTCCTCCAAAGCAAAGTGTTCCGCCACGGTATTGCCGATGTACCAGCGAACCACAAACCACGAAACCAGAAGGGCAAGCGAAAGGACGGCCAGCATCATCAGCTTCGCCGGCATGCTGGCCCTTAAATGCATTACCTGATCAGGCATAAATCCGCTTGGGAACTCTCAAAACCTTAGTCTGAGAGGTCTTCGATCGTTATCCGCATCCGTTTGAGCGCAATGTTTTGGGTCCGGCAGATTTCCTGAATCTTCTGGAGTCGCTCGTCAGACATCATCAAACTCGAGATCAACAATTCGTCAACGCCCACTTTTTTGCAAACCGCGTTCAGGTCGCCGTTGGCGCTGTAAACCTTGAGACCGTGAATCAGTTTGCCTTGCTTCCCCGGGTCGTCATCAAGAAAACCGACGGGCGAATACTTCAATGCGCGATTATTCTGCAGTTCCCTCAACAACAATTCGCCGCCATCACCGGCGCCGTAAATGAGCACTCGCCGGCCCTCTCCGTGATGGGAAACGGGCAGCACCTGACGAAACAGGCGGAAGGCCATGCGGCTGCCCGCCAGGAACATGAACATCAACATCGCGTCGATGATGAAGATGGTGCGCGAGAACCCTTCAAAGCGAAAAGCAAACAACACGGCCATCACGCTCAACGCCGAGCTAAGAATTACGGCCTTAACAAAGACGATCAGATCATCGAGGCTCGTGTAGCGCCAAATTCCGCGGTAGACACCCATTACCAAAAACGAAGCCATCTTGATGAAAACCAAAATTGGCAGGGTCCGCAGAAACAGGGTCCAGGCGCCGCTGCCGGAGAGAGCGCCAAACTTCACGGCGTAGGCACACCAGTAGGCTAGCAGGATCAGAACGACATCGAGCAGCACTTCGAAGATGCGCCGCTTGTAAGACAGGTCGATGAGAAACGCGTAAGGCGAATTGTCACGCTGGGCGATAGCTTCGTCAGTGTCGTCGTAAACCTTTACGCCTGCCAGATACACGCCGAGCAACGTCAGCAGAATTGTGAAACCAGCAATTGCGGCCAGACTGACGTCGAGGTTTACGCGCTGGACCAGTAGCGCCAACACGCCCGAAAGCGCAGCAAAGCCATAGAGCATCCAGACGGCGTGGCGTTCCGACATGCCCA
>JANMVC010000703.1:0-3627 GCA_031392315.1 Pyrinomonadaceae bacterium
GTCCAGAGTCGAAAGTCAAACCACTCTCTCACCAAGAAACAAATCAACCCGGCCTATGGGACATCGGACATTGGACGTTGGACGTTAGACTTTGGACCGAGTTAGCGTCTGATCTCAAGATCGTCGAAGGCCACTTCGCTCGTGCCACTGGTATAAAATCCGGCGACACCTTTCCTGATTTCATTGTCCGTGATCCGATTCACATACTGGCCGTTGATATAAAACGAAAGTTCGGTGCCCTTGGCCCGCACCTCGAGTTGATTTGCGCTGGTGCCGGTCAGGATAGCGCTCGACTTAGTCCACGGCACCACCGTCGTTTGCACTCCGGCTTTGTGCTTCACGATTTCATACTGCGGTTGAGCGCCGGTAAAAATGAGCAGTGCATAATCTTCGAGCTGACCGGTGGCCGTCTTCTGTCCGTGGACAATCAAGCCATAACCCGAAGAAACCGCGCCGCCTTCAATATCCTGAACGGTAACACTTACTCTCGCGTTCTCGGTGCTGTAGTTGTTCGAAGGCGCGTACATGACGAGATAGGACTTCTCTTTGGCGCGCATGCGATATTCGCCATCTTCATAGGAAATGTCGCCGTAGGAAAAATTTCCTTTGCCCCAGGTCTCGTCCGAGAAATCGTCAGTGGTGGTGGCCGGCAAAGCGGCGTTGGAGTTTGGAGTCGCAGCGTTGACGTTGGTGTTGCGGTTGCCGGGCCGCGTGTTTGAATTCCGGTTGTTCGCGTTCACGTTTTCGTTTGAGTCTCCCATGCTGGCGAGTGCCAGAATCATCACCGCAACTCCCACGACGACGATTCCCGCTACAACCACGCCTCCGAGTATCCACCAGACCGCGTTCGACTTTTTCTGCGGCGGCATCGGCGGCAGGGGTGACCACTGGTTCGCCTGAGCCGGTGGCGCGGTTCGCCCGGCGGGCGGCGCTTCATACCCGGCGGGGGCGCGCGGAGTCTGGCCCGGCGAGCTCGGGGCAAACTTTTCAGGGGCGGGCGGATTGGTCTCGCGGGAGTCGTAACGCAACGTTGCGCCGGGATCCAAAGCTGTGTCGTTAACCAGCGGAGTCCCGTCTTCCAGACAGAAGTTCAGCGAAGCGTCGGTAAACGTGCGACTACAATTCGGGCAGCGTTTCATACAGGTTTTGAACTAATCCGTGCGTGACCTTTGTTGTCTAGGCCTCAGTGGTGAATCTTTACTAGCGACTGCTCAACACAGAGACATAGAGAACACAGAGGTTGCACAGAGAAAACTGAAATAACAGGAGACGACCAAGCAACGGAAACATTATAGGAAAGGCTCGCGTGGCTCAAGAGCTAATCGGCTTGCCGCAACGGCCGCAGAATTTAGTGCCGCCCGGATAGCTGCCGCCACACTGCTTGCAAACAACCTCCACCGGGCGTGGCTGCCGCCAATCCAGCGACTGCGCACCGATCGGGATGCCGCATTTTCCACAGAATTTAATTGAAGAAGGATACTCGCGTCGGCACCGAGGGCAAGCGACCGTGACGGGCGAAGCCGCACCGGGAATACTGGTCACAGGAGGAGAAAACGCTCCCGTGCCGGCGACGTTAACAAAAGTGCGGTTGCCGCAGCGTCCGCAAAATCTGGTTCCCGCTGCGAAGCGCGAGCCGCATTGCGTGCAGGCCACGACGCCCGGCGCGATTGCCGGCCCGCCGGCGCGGCTGTCGAGACTACCGCCGCGCGACGGAGTCAGTGGCTGACTCGATGGCGACTTGCCAAACTGCGCTTGAATAATTTGTTCAATTCCGTCATCGCGGATTTCGATTACCCGCTCGTCGTCAACTTCATTGGCACGCGCCACGCGCAGCACGTGCTGACCCGGCGCAATCGAGCTCAACACGACCCGGCCAGAACGCCCGACGCTGCCTTTCCGTTCGTCGTCCACATAGACCTCAGCACCATTTGGGGCCATCACCACCAAACGCGAATCTTTGGTGTCGTGAGTTTCCGCTTGCCGTCCGGCCGCCGTTTCCAGTTCTTCAAACCAATCGCTCGCGCTCGCAGGCCTATCGGCAGGATTGCGCTCGAGCGCGTGCAGGATGGCTTTGTCCACTTCCGGCGCAACGTCTGAACGCAGACTCAGCAGGGAAGGCGGAGACTGCATTAGCTTCTGCGCGACGAGTTGGGTGATATCGCCTATGAACGGCTGGCGGCCGCCAAGCATGTGATAAGCGATCGCGCCGAGCGCGTAGATGTCGGCGCGCGCGTCAAGCTGTACTCCGGTCTGCATCTGTTCCGGCGCCATGTATTCCGGGGTGCCAATGATTCCGCGTGACTCGGGTCCGGTCCGCGTTTCAGATTGATCCGAATGAACAATCTTGGCGAGTCCAAAATCGCCGACTTTCACAAAACCATCGGTGGAGTTGGGCACGGCCCGTTTGCGTTGCTGCATGATGAAGATGTTCGCCGGCTTGAGATCGCGGTGGAGTATGCCTTCGTCGTGCGCGGCATCAACACCGGCGACAACCTGGCCCATGATGGCGAGCGTTCGCTGGATATCTAATGTCCCTTCACGCCGGAGAAGCTGGTAGAGACTTTCTCCGTCGACGTATTCCATCACCAGAAAGAAAACGCCCTCTTCACTTTTGCCGAAGTCGGTGACGTCAACGACGTTGGGATGGCGAATCGACGCGGCGGCGCGAGCTTCGCGTTCAAAGCGGGCGATGGCCTCGCCCTCCTGGAGCATTTCATCGCTAAGAATGTCGGGCCGGACAGTTTTCACCGCCACGCGTCGGGTTACCAGGTTCTGGTCACGCGCCAGATACACCTGGCCCATGGCCCCGCGCCCCAGTCGCTTTTCCAGAAGATAGCGCGACGAGAGCAGGGTCGAGCCCGGCAAAGTTGGCTTGGTGTTTCCCTGATCGGTGGGGCAGACGATTACCTCGTCTTCGTAGCAGGTTTCACAACGGGGGCACTCGCGCATGGTTTTAAGAAGTCCAACGTCCAAAGTCCAAGGTCCAAAGTCGCGAGTCCAGTTTGGTGTCGGTAATAACCCGACGCTGGACTCGGGACTTTGGACTCTGGACCAGCCTAGGGCGTGCCCTGGCGCAGGTCGGTGGCTGCAACCAACGGCGACGTGCAGCCGGAACACTTGGTCGCTTCAATCGGAATCGCAGTCAGGCAATACGGACAGGCTTTCGTCGTCGGCGCCTCTTCGCGCTTACGGCTGTTCATCGCCTTCACGATTAGAAAGACTACGAAAGCAATGATCAGGAAGGTGATGACGTCGTTAATGAATGCGCCATAGGCGATCACCGGCAGTCCCTTCAGTTGAGCGTCTGCCAGCGAAAGCGGACGTTGTCCCGACAAGTCGATGAACAGGTTGGCGAAGTCGACATTTCCCAGCAACAACCCGATGGGCGGCATGATGATTCCGTCAACCAGCGAAGTTATAAGTTTGCCGAAGGCAGCGCCGATGATGACGGCGATGGCCAAGTCTACAACACTACCGCGAGCTATGAAGGCTCGAAACTCTTTGAACATTTTAGGTTTCCTTTCATTGAGCAGAAGTCAGAAGTCGGAAGACGGAAGACAGAAGACAGAAGTTAGCAGCCAAAATTCAGCAGCCAGAATTGAAATGACACCAAAGTACGCAGGAAAA
>JANMVC010000554.1:0-4903 GCA_031392315.1 Pyrinomonadaceae bacterium
CGCAGGTCTTGCAGTGAACGCAGTTTGAAAAGTTGATCTGCAGCTTCCGCTTGCCCGTCGTTCCGTCGTCCACCATTTCGTAAACAGCCGCCGGACAGAAGCGCTGGCAGGGGTTGCCATATTCCTCGGCACAGCGTGTGGCGCAGATGTTTGGGTCGAGCACGTGCAGATGGGCTGGCTGATCTTCGCTGTGTCCCACCGCCGCATGATAGACGTCGGTTAACTTGTTGAACGCGACCTTGCCGTCAAACTTCAGTGGGCCGTATCGTTGTTCGATGTTGTCTCCGCGGTAACCATATTCGGCGAGCTTGCGCATCGCTTCGTGCCCGCCTTCCGCTTTCGCGCGATCGAACAGACCCCACGATCTGCCGCCGGTAATAAACTGAAACCCCGTGTTCACCATTCCCAGCCAACGGCCATGCTTGAAGCCGGCGTGGAAGTTCCTGACCTTGCGCAACTCCGGAATAATCCAACTCTCATTTACCAATTGTTCGTAACGCTGCAACTGATTCGCTGAGTAGTCACCGGCCACCAGTGCTTCGAATATTGCTTCGGCTGCCAGCATGCCGCTTTTAATCGCCGAGTGAATTCCCTTCAGCCGCTGCGAATTGAGAAAGCCGGCGCAGTCGCCCACCAGCAAAACTCCGTCCGCGTAGATGCGCGGCATCGCAAAGTAACCGCCGGCGGCGATCGTCTTCGCGCCATAGCGAATCATCTTTGCGCCGTCAAGCAAGCGCGTGATGTAGGGATGCTGCTTGAATCGCTGAAATTCCGCGTGGGGATCGAGCAACGGATCACGGTAGTCAAGACCAGTAACGTAACCGATGTTCAGAATCCGATTCTGCATCCCGTAGATCCAGCCGCCGCCATACGTTTTAGAGTCCGATGGGTAACCGAGCGTATGCGTCACGCGACCTGTGGGATACCTGTCGTCGGGGAGTTCCCAAAGCTCTTTCACGCCGATGCTGTAGACCTGCGGCTCGCGCCCTTCATCGAGATTCAGTCGCTGGACCAACTGTTTCGTCAGCGAACCGCGCGGCCCTTCGCCCAGCACAGTAACTTTCGCGCGCAGATCAACGCCCGGCTCGAAGTTGGCTTTCTGCTTCCCTTCCTTGTCGATCCCTTTGTCGCCGGTGCGCACGCCCACGACGCGATCTGCTTCGTCGTAAAGCAAATCTGCTCCGGGAAACTCCGGAAAAATATTGATGCCCGCTTCTTCGCACTTTTCGCCGAGCCATGCCGTCAGGCGATTCAAGGAGACAATGTAATAGCCGTGATTTTTTAGCGGCGGCGGCGTTATCGGTGAACGCAGCGCGCGGTTTTTGGTGAGATACAGGAAATAGTCTTCATTCACCGGCGACTCCAGCGGCGCGCCCTGTTCAACGAAATCGGGCATCAACTCCCGCAGTGCCTTGGGATCCATCACCGCGCCGGAAAGAATATGGGCGCCGACAGCAGCGCCCTTTTCAATCACGCCGATTTCAATATCCGCGAGCGCCTCGCCCGCGCGCGTGCCGTTTGCAACCGCTTCGTTGTGCTGCTTGATCAAGCGCGTCAGATGCAGCGCGCCGCTCAGGTTCGCCGGGCCCGCTCCAACGAACACCACATCCATCTCCAGAGTTTCACGTTCCATTAACTAATCCTCACCATCGTCCAATGCCCAACCCATTTTTCTGTCGCCGGCCTGGGCGACTACTCACGACTTCGACAAACTGAAGTTTGGTCGGACATGCCAGAACAAAATGAATGGCCATTCAGTTTGGGAGTATAGCAAAAGCCGAACCTAAGCGAGAACTCGAAGTGCGATAGCAGGCGCTGCTCGTTGCTCAAAATATCGCCGTCAACCAGTTCAGTAGCGTGCCGTGAAACTATGGTCGAAGCTTTTAGCGCAGAGATGGTAGACTCTGCGGTGCGTTCACCATGCCGAAGTTCCCCCAACCACTAATTCGCGTCGCACTGATTGCGGCAACGGGTCTGGTCCTGCTGTTGCTCGCAGCCTTTCGGTTTCAAAATGGCGGGGATTCTCAAGTCCTTGAGCCGAACTCAACTGCCTCGAATCGGCTGGCGAGCCTTCCGTCCACAATCATCTGGGCTTGGGAACGTCCGGAGAAGCTTGACTATCTCGACCGGCAAAAACTTGCCGTCGCGTTTCTGGCCAAGACGATTTATCTGCGGGGCGATGAGGCTATCAATCGGCCGCGCTTGCAACCACTGGAGGTGTCGCCGGGCGTTCCGCTGATCGCAGTCGCCAGGATCGAGTCCGAGCGGGCCAAACCAGCCACATTGTCGCCGCTGCAGTTGAAAGACACTGTCCAAGAAATATCTGCACTCGGCAGTAATCCCGACGTGGTGATGGTGCAGGTCGACTTCGATGCCACCGTGAGTGAGCGCGACTTCTATCGTTCCCTGCTGACTGAACTGCGGGCGAAGTTGCCAACGACTACCCTGCTTTCAATTACCGCGCTCGCTTCCTGGTGCCAGGGTGACAACTGGCTGGACGAACTGCCGATTGATGAAGCCGTGCCTATGTTGTTTCGCATGGGTGTCGAACGAAATCAGTTTCTCTCTCAACTAGCCGCCGGCGAAAAGTTCAAGGCCAGGCGTTGCCAGGAAAGTGTGGGAATCTCGACCGATGAACCAATCAACGGCTTACCAATGATTCAGCGCACTTATGTTTTCAACCCCGCAAGCTGGTCGCCCTCCCAGGTGCAAAAAGTGATGGAGGCTAATGCCAAATGAGTAACCCGATAAATAAAAAAGGCTTGAGATTTATCTTCGCCATTGTTCTGCTGGGCGCCGTCCTTTGGCAGTCGCCAATGGCCCTGGCCTGTGGCCCCTTCACGATGGGTTCGGTGTTTACTTTCACAGCCCACCCCGAATATCCGCTTGAGAAGTTTGCCCGCGGCGAAATAGGAATCGTGCAATCCTCTTACGCGCGGTCGTACCTTTACGTCTCGTATCGGTATTTCAACGGCGGATCATTCAATGACAACCAACAGCAGGCGCTGGTCGATCTGTGGAAAGATCGCCTGAACTTCCGCTGGACGCCGGGCGATGAGAATTGGATCAAGGGTTGGCAGTCTGCGCGGAACAAGGTGTTGTCGAGTCCCCCACCGGCGATTGATGTTTACCGGGCCAGAGCCACGCCAAACCAATACGAATCTTACTTAAACTGCCAACAGGATGCGTTTGAAACCGCCGCGACTACGCTCGACGACCGGATAAAGAAACTTGGTGCTGATAATCCGGGCGTAAAGCAGTGGGTTGAGGCGCAGGATCAGGTGTTTGCGAATTGCTCGGAAGGGCAACACATTCCGGTTGCTTTGCCGGCCGATGCTGAAGCTTCGCTCCTCGCCGATCGTGATTATCAAATCGCCGCCGCAAATTTCTACGCTGGTAATTTCGATGCGGCTAAAACACAGTTTGAAGCGATTGCACTCGAGGCGAAGTCGCCTTGGCGCGGCGGCGCTCCCTACATGGTCGCCCGCACGCTCCTGCGCAAAGCCAGTCTCGGCCCGGACGACAACAAAGGCGCGGCGCTGGCAGCGGCTGAGGATCAACTCAACACCGTAATCAAGAATGCGGAACTCGCGCCGTCACACGAAGCCGCCCGGCGACTGCTGAAGATCGTGGGTCTGCGTCTGCATCCGGAGAAGAGACTTCACGAATTGGGGCTCCTGCTAACGAGCAAGACCGAGCTCGCGACTTTGAAACAAGATCTATGGGACTACACCGTCTTGATGGACAAGTTTCTGGGAGACGGCGAAACCCACCATCAGCAGTCCTCAGCGCCGTCCGTCAACTTGCAGGGCGACGACCTGACTGACTGGATTACCACTTTTCAGTCAGACAAGCCTGAGGCGCTCGCTCATTCAGTCGATCGCTGGCAAGCCACATCTTCAGTGCCGTGGCTGATCGCGGCGCTGGCAAAAGTGAAGTCAACAGATGCGAGCGCCTTGAAGCTCCAGTCTGCGGCCGCAAAGTTAGCGCCTTCGTCGCCCGCATTCGCGACCGCTTCATTTCACAGCGTGCGTCTGGATATAGCTGCGGGACGCGCGGCTGAGGCACGCGCACGCTTGGACCAACTGCTCAGCAAGGAGCGAGCGCGCTTCAACCAATCCGCGCTGAATCTCTTCCACCGTCAGCGGTTAATGGTTTCAAACAGTCTCGAAGATTTTATCGCCCACGCTCATCGAGTGCCCGCGGGCTTTAGCTGGGACGACGGCAACCGGGAGATTCCGGTAGACGACGAAGAACTTGGCGAGGATCTGAAATCCATTCAGGGCAAGTCGCTGTTTGCTTCGGATGCCGCCGCGATTCTCAATCGACGAATGCCGCTCGCGCTCCTCAGCCAGGTTGCCAACAACAACAACTTGCCCGAGCACCTGCGACGCGATGTGACTCAGGCAGTTTGGATCCGTGCAGTGCTGCTCGGAGATACGGCAACTGCAACCGCACTGGCTCCTAAGTTGAAAGTGCTCGCACCGGAAATGGCTCCCTTGCTGAACGAGTACATCAGAACTCGCGAGCCGGGCGCTAAGAAGTTCCTGGCGATTTACACCTGGCTGAAGTTTCCAGGAGTCGAGCCGGTAGTCGACGTCGGGGTTGGCCGGGGCACGTCGCTCGCCGAACAGGATTCTTATCGAGACAACTGGTGGTGTTCCGCGGCCTTTTCGCCGGAGGGGAATGATGAGACTGAAGGCAGCCCGGCCGTGTCCATCGACACTGCCGGTCAATCGCTTCCGCCGTTTTTGACATCTGCACAACGAGTCGCCGGCGCAAAGGAGTTTGCAACGCTGAAGAGCTTCGGCGCCGCACCCAATTATCTTTCACGGCAGGTGATCGATTGGGCGACAAAGAACCCCACAGATGCGCGCGTGCCTGAAGCTCTGCACCTCGCAGT
>JANMVC010000063.1:0-2839 GCA_031392315.1 Pyrinomonadaceae bacterium
TGTTTTTAGCGAGGCCGCGTTACCCAGTACTTTGGTCTGCCCAGCTGTCGTCGCAGCTGAGCCGTCTGTGGTTTTTACTGTTACGGGAACGGTCGATCGCGTGGTGGCCTGACTTGGCTTGGTCAAAACTGTAGTCGACGAGACAGAACCGTTAGACCTTGTCGCATGAGTGGTCTTGGCTGCGGCTACTTCTGCTGGACAATTTCCCGCGCGCTTATATCCAGCCGCCTCCGCTTCTTCAACGGTCTTAAAGAACGCGCGATTCTTCTCCGCCATGTCTCGATAGCCCGAACAGTCCGGACGATGATACTTCTTCGAGTTACTGTTCCCGATAATCGTGCCTTCGGGCGGTGGTGGTCCCCAGCGTTTCGTTTTTACTTCCTGTCGCCAATCGCCTGGAGCCAGCGGGTTGGCATCTTTCCATAATCCTAGTTTGGCTGCGCGTGCTGATTGTTCGGCCGCGGCGTAAGTAATGCGGTCCGCGGGACTTTGTTCGTCTTCATACTTCTTGAAGTGCCAGGCCACACCCGCTTTCACCTGCTCGATGTTGACGTCGCGGCCATCCAACATGATCGTGCCCACAGTGCGCCGATACTTATCCACCTTATTCCAGAAGATGCTGACCTGCTTTCCCAAAACCATGCCCGACAAATTCTTCTGAGAGGCAGCGCCAAACTCCTGTTTCAGTTCAGGGGCGTCGATCCCCTGCAAACGGATAGCAAATTTCTTATTGTCCTGATCCAGCACCGTGACGGTGTCGCCATCGTGGACACTGATTACCTTGCCTTCGATGACCAGTTGGACATTGTTGCCAGTTGCTGCCGCAGCCGACGACTGTTGGGCGCGGGTTGGGGCTGTGGCCACTGCCAACATGGCACAAATAAGAAGGATGACAAAACGAGCGGCGGATTTGGTTGCAGTCTTCATGGCACGTCCTCTAATGAGTAGGCTTTCCGAGAACTTGTTGGTTCATCGCCTCCGGCCGAACTTCAGCGAAGTTGGGGAGAATGCGGGGATTGACTGCTTATACACTGCGGGAGTTTGTTATTGCAAGAACGCTGGTATCGTGAGACAGGTGAGCCGGATAAACTTCCAGAGGAGTTTCATTTATAGCGAGTGAAGAGACTTCGCGGAGTGAAAGCTATCTTGTATTGAATCGCTGATGAGCGTTGGGACGAGAAGGGCGTGGAGCAGTCGGTATTGGGGCTACCAACGGCGCGGCCAAATTGGAGTTGGTTTGAACTGTCGAAGTGAATTATTCGGCAGGCTCTGACTCGGTAGCGGCGGGTTGGTCGTCGGCGACCCAGGAGACGAATAGCCGCATCCAGTTTTCCAGCGACTCGTCGATCTGCACACCGACGCGCGCGGTTCCATAAATCGCCGGTGCAATGCGAATGACGATGGCAGTCACTTCGATAGGTCCGCCGTCGGGCCGGTGGGCTCTCAGATACAGACGATCGCCGCGACTGACCTTTTGATTGAGGTGAAACAATGCGCCCGAGGTCGAGATGTCGTCTGTTTCGGTAGGCTCGCTCCAGGCAGAGCCGTCTTCGGCGCGCCCGGAAATAACGATGGGCAGGCGCAACGCCATGCGCAAAGCAAAACGTCGCTCTTCGTTGTTGTACGGGGCGTTCATCAAAGTAGTTAGTTAGCGTTCAGCTACAGCGTTGGAAATCGTTAATTGTCAGCGCGGTCATGGTTAACTAACCACTGATTGCCGTGCGCTGATTGTTGGTAACTTTCTCGTCGCTCCAGTCATAAAATCCTTCGCCGGTTTTCTTGCCCAGCTTTCCTTCTTTCACCAGCTGCCGCAAAACTTCGGGCGGACGAAACGTTTCTGAACCAAGTTCGCTAAATAGATACTCGGCAATATTAAGTCGGATGTCGAGGCCCACGTGATCGGTCAGCTTCAGCGGACCCATCGGGTGGTTATAACCCAGTTCCATTGCGGTATCGATATCGCGGGCCGACGCGACACCTTGTTCGAGCATGCGCATTGCTTCGAGGCCCAGGGCCACGCCCAAACGGCTTGACGCAAATCCGGGCACATCGTTAACGATTATTGGTTCTTTTCGCAAACGCAAAGCGACTTCACGAGCAGTCGCAACTGTATCATCTCCGGTAGCTTTTCCGACTACTATCTCAACCAGGCGCATGAGATGAACCGGATTAAAGAAGTGTATTCCCACCACGCGGTCAGGACGTTCAGCAGCTTTAGCGATTTCAGTAATCGACAGCGACGAAGTGTTGGTTGCAAAAATACACCCACCGCTGGACAAAGCTTCGACCTCGCGGAGCAGGTTCTGCTTCAGCTGTAGTTGCTCAGGCGCAGCCTCAATGATCAGGTCTGCTGTCGCGATTTCTTCGAGCTGGGTAGTGCCGCGAATATGTTGGAGGACGGCATCGCGATCGTCTTCGGTGAGCTTCCCCAGTTGGATGCCCTTGGCCAGGTTGCGCTCAATCCCGCTGATCCCACGCGATAGCGACTCTCGATCAACGTCGCGTAGCACCACTCGATAGCCCGCGGCGGCGGCCACCTGAGCGATTCCGTGCCCCATAGTGCCTGCGCCTATGACGCCGATGGTCTCAATCTTTTGCGGATTGCTGACTGCTTTCAATCGTTTACCTAAGTTCCCTGTGTCAGTCGAGATGCTCTCAGTAAGGCCGCCAGCTCTCAGGTTCGACTACTCTAGTATCGCTAGTTATACTATGCTTTCAGACATTTTAGTAGTGTCCTTGTTCAATTTTGGCAACAGAGACGCGAACTTTTCGCCCTGGCCGCATTATTGATTGCCCAAAAAGCGGGCATTACAGGATTTCACCAACCATTCGCTTCAGA
>JANMVC010000084.1:0-13852 GCA_031392315.1 Pyrinomonadaceae bacterium
CCGTCGTGTCCAGGGAAGTAAGCCGGACGGAATTAGGCGACAAGGTTTCTCGTTACCTCGAGATAATGTCGAAGCCGGACGAAAACGAGACTCAAGAGGAACTCCAACTTGCTAAGGATTTATTCAGCATCTTGCTTGCGCCAGTCGAGCCACTGCTGAAAAAGGAAAAGCAGCTTTGTATAATCTCTGACGGGATTCTCGATTATCTTTCGTTCGGATCTCTCGTCTCTCCGAGTTCGGGCCGTTATCTGATTGAAGATCACACTTTCATACGTTCACCCAGCCCCACTGTGTATTTGATATCTACTCAGGCGGCTACCGCGAGGGCAGGCAGAAAAAATGAGAGATTATTGAGCGTTGGCAATCCGCGTTTTGACCGCACCGCTTACCCCAACCTTCCTGATTTGCCGTCAGCGCGCAACGAAGCTATCAGAGTCGCCGCTTACTATGAAGGTTCGTTCCCACTGATTGAGGGAGCCGCAAGTCCGGCTCGGGTTAAAGCTGAGATGAGTAGAGCTGACGTTGTTCACCTCGCTTTACACTCTGCGATCGATCAAGACGTTTCGCTTCGTTCGAAATTACTGTTGGCGAAAGCTGGCGTTGGCGGCGATTCAAAATCGTCTGAGTCGGTGCTATACGCTCGCGAAATCTATGAGCACAAGTTGCCACTAACGCGGCTGGTAGTGCTCTCAGCGTGCCAGACCGGCGCCGAACGGCAGTACGCTGGCGAAGGGACTACCAGCCTGGCGCGCGCGTTTATTGCGGCGGGCGTGCCGCTGGTAATGGCTAGTCTCTGGCCGGTGGACTCGATCGCTACCGAACAACTCATGGTCGACTTTCATAGACAGCGGAGACAGGAAGGCATTCCTACCGCCGAGGCCCTCAGAAAAGCGCAAATAGCGATGCTGCATGACCCCGTAGCACGCTTTCGTCGTCCCTACTATTGGGCGGCCTTCTCCGTGTTTGGCGGTTACGCAGTTTTCTAATGGCGACATCTCCCGCCGCGAGCGCTCAGTCCATTCGTCACGAGAAACATTTTCACCGCTCCGCTCATTACTGTTGAGAGCATTTTTCACAGTAACTTTTCCAATTTGAAAAGGAGACCTGCCGCAATGTCTGAAATACTTACAATCGTTTTCAGAGGGCTGATGATTTTTCACGAGGACAAGACTAACAACTTGATGGAGATCGGAATTCTTCGAGCGCCGGGACACGTGCCGAGAATCATCACGATCAAAAACGGCGTTCACGCCGATGTCTATGATCTTCGCGAGCGTCCCGAACTGGATGACGAATCCTTTCGCTCATGGCGGATCGAAGTCACCAACCCAGCTCAAAATGGAATCAGCATATTCACCGATGGCCAGCCGTTTGAGAGGAAAACCCACCCAACCGATAAGGACTTTCGTTGGATTATGGATTTTGAGGGCAGCGATTTCTACGACAAAGACCTCACTGCCCAGATGGATACGCGAAAACTAATGCCGGTTTTGCAGGTGCCAGTGGGCCAGTTTTATACGCGCCTAAAATCGCCCAGCCTGAACCGTAGCGAAGACGGTGGCGAGTTACGCGAATTCGGCGCGATTGCCGGAGTGACCGGCTGCGACATCGCTTTGGATGGCGGCACTGCGGAATTGTCGGCCGTTGGCGGTGGGTCCATTTTCCAATTTAAGAAGGAGGGTGAGTCTCTCGAAAACACCGTCTTTGAGATTACCAACACACCCCCGGATGTTCCGGCAGTCTTTGGCGCCGGCACCGGTCACGGCGGACACGCGGGACATACTGGCCCAGCGCCCCACAACGATCATTTCCAGTATTACTATGGTCTATTCCTTCCGGGCAGAGTGCCCAGTCCCATCTTCGCCTTTCGACCACTAGACGGTAGTCCCGCCCCAAATCCAGCTCTATGCGGAAAGGGACTGCTTGGTCGAAGAACAGAACGACTATGAATCTCTTTTGACCTACACCTGACCCTTGTCAGCCGTCATCTCAAGGCGGCGGCGTACCTGGCCGTTTTGGGAAACGCGCTGCGCGCGATGGAGGGAGAATTGGCGCCAGAAGCAAATGATGACGCGTCCGACGGGGGTGAACCTGAGGACAACTTCGACAGCGGTCCTGCGTTGAGGGAAGTAGACGACTCTCTTAGCGGGAGATTCAGATCCACGGTAGATCGCGGGCTGACGGGAGAGGGCTTTTCGTTACTGACGCACAGCGCTTCGTTGATCGAAGCCAACTTCGAAAATCCATTGACGGTGATTCCTCCCGCGGCATTGTTTCCCCGCGCGGTCGAAGTCGAATTCCATGACGGTGGAATGCCCAGGGCCGTGCTGGAAAAGTATAGTCCAGCCCGCGGCGCACTCGGCGTGGAAGGAGATTGGCCGGAAGGGTTAGGGCAACTGCTCCGAAAGCACGGCTATGTTCGATGGGAGCGGACTTTTCCGGCCTATCGGTTCTCAGCCAACGAGGGGACCGACGCTTGGGAACGGGAATCACGAATAGCGCTGGACCGCGATCGATTCATCACCTTCTACTTTCCTCAACATGTAGATCTGTTCCAGATCCTTGAAGCCCTGCGCGGGTTGCCCTCCGTGGCCCGCGCGGCACCTACACCCAAACTTGCACCTGCCTCTCCTTTAACTGACCCACTTCTCGGCGACAGCGATCAAGTTAATCCAAATCATTTCTGCAAGCCTGATGGGTGCTTACAGAACCAGTGGTACATCTTTCGTTGCCGCGTGGACCAGGCATGGAACCTGGCTCCAGGTGGCGAGGGTGTGGTTATCGCCGATATCGACTGGGGATTCAATCCCAACCACGAAGCCATTAAGCGGATCGAATTTCGTCGCAACACGATCAGAGATGGTAATGCGAATCCTGACGACGATCACATCGTGTCAGACGGGAATGGAATCAGCCATGGCACCGCAGTGCTGGGTCTCGCAGGCGCGGCGGCCGACAACGAAGGTATGGTCGGCGTTGCTTTTGCATCTGACCTGTGGGCCATTCAGGCAGGGAATAGTCTCGCGCCAAATCTCGATCACTGGGTCGAGGCCATCGACTTAGTGCGCGAAAGGGACAGCGGCGCCCGCCGCAAAGTAATCATTCTCGAAATTCAGACTGCCACTCACGGAAATATCGAGCAGAGCTTAATGATCAATGCAGCTATCAGGGATGCGATTGCGGCTGGCGTGGTGGTTTGCGTCCCCGCGGGGAATGGCGGTAAGAATGCGGGACTAAGTGACGACCAGACGACCGAAATTCCATTCACCGGTTCAACTTTGGTTGGGGGGACGAAATTTAATGCTGACTCCGTCGTCAACGAGCGCGGCGAAAGCAACTTTGGAAATCAAATTGTTGTTTATGCCCCAGGCGACGTAGACAATGATGTGACTTGCAGCCCCCACTCCAATCGTGGATATAGAAATGGTTTTGGGGGAACGTCCGGCGCCACTGCCAAAGTTGCCGGCGTCGTCGCGCTGATGTTACAGGCCAACAAAGACCTGGAGCCCGCGCAAGTTCGAACTATTCTCAACCAAACGGGAACGCCCGTACACAATGACCCGACTGGAAGATTTCTCGACGCCAATGCGGCCGTACTTCGCGCACTTGAACTCGCTGGTTAGCAGTTAGCCTTCATGGATGGTCGGCGCATCGGCGTGGGGAACGAAGCAGTGGCGGCAGCGTGCCTCATACATGTCGCCGCCGCCGACGGCTACACGTTCTTCGGATTCAACAGTGCGTTGCGTATAGTTTGCCGGTTGGCCACATTTCATGCAGATGGCGTGGGTCTTGGTAATGTATTCCGCGATGGCGAGTAGCTGCGGCATTGGTTCCCAGGGCTTGCCGGTGTAGTCCTGATCGAGCCCGGCGATGATTACGCGAACGCCGCGGCGGGCCAGCTCATTCGCCGCGCTCACCAACTCGTTATCGAAAAACTGCCCTTCGTCGATACCGACCACCTCAGTGTCAGGTTCCACTTTAGCCAGCACTTCCGCAGCGCTGCGAATATTTGCCGACTCATGGCGCATCTCAGAGTGCGACACGATGTGGTCCTGCGAATAGCGCGAGTCGATTCCCGGTTTGAAAACCTGCACCTTCTGCCGCGCGATCTTCGCGCGCCGCAACCGGCGGATAAGTTCTTCCGATTTTCCCGAAAACATCGAGCCGGCGATCACCTCCACCCAGCCTGCAGTTGCGCGTGGCGGATGACCCATCTCGTTGTCGTTAGTCTGTGCGATTAGTTCGTCCATGTTGAATCCGCAAACTACTCGTTTGCGTCACCCTCGGTATACATCTCCTTGTTGTAGAATGGCGCGAACGCCGCGATCAGCGCAACTTCAAAACTCATCGAACGCGTGACCAGTTCGCGCGAGAGAATTCCCCAGGCGCCCTGGCGGCTGCGAATGTCCTGAATCCCGGCCACCTCATCAATCACGAGGCCGAGTTCGCGGCGTCCTTCAATCACTTTTTTGGTCAACGCGGTCGGCACACTAATCGACGGTGTGGCGCCAAATGCTTCTACCGTGCCGTCGGTGGCGTAGGCCCACCCTTTCAAAAACGTATGCCATTCACCCGCCAATGAAATTGAATGAAAGCCACCCTCGAGGCCGACAAAAATATCCGCGTCCCGCCGTTGCTTGCGCAGCAGATCACGAACCGCCAGCGCTCGCTCGCGCGCACCCTGCATCAGCTCCCAATCGTTTAAAGGCATCGCCGGCACATTCGTCTCCACCGGGCGGGCGATCAAGTCTGCGTTAGCCCAGCTCTGGTCAATTTCCGCGACGCGGGAAATACTCGCGCGGACGGCCATGATCTTTGCCGCACGATCAGAGCCTAGCGCAATTGTCTTAACCTTGGCCTGGGGTTGCGGGTTCAAAGTCAGCAGATTGGGAACGAAACTTTCTGTCGGGTCAAACGCGTCAGAGGCTATAACAGAGCAACGCCCGGCGTCAAAAGTGCGCGGACGAATACCACTGCGAAAGTTCGACTGCCTGATCAACGTCGCCTTGACATCGCCAGCAGCGGATTGTTGTAATCAAGCTTCTTCCCAGTTCAGCGTAAGAAGTTTTAGCTCCAAGAGGTTCGACAACCTCAGCCCCGCAACCTGAAGGTTGTACTCTGAACTTCTTGGACAATTCCTGGAGGTTGTTTTCATTGTCGCTCGCAGAATTAGTTTACGATTGGAACACCATCGACCCTTTGCTTGTTCCACCCAATCGCCACATCAGCTTCGACGATGAAACCCTGCGCGACGGTTTGCAGTCGCCTTCCGTGAGCGAACCCGCCGTGGCCAGGAAGATCGAATTGCTTCACCTGATGGATGCGCTGGGCATCGACACCGCGGACATCGGATTGCCCGGCGCGGGTGGAACTCATGCGGCCGGCGTAGAACTCATGGCCCGCGAAATCGCTGAAAAGAAGTTGAAGATTCGGCCAAACTGCGCCGCGCGTACCCATCGCAACGACATTTTGCCAATCGTAGAAATCTCCCAACGCGCCGGCATCGCCATCGAAGCATGTACCTTCATTGGTTCATCAGCCATCCGGTTTTTCGCGGAAGACTGGACGCTGGAAAAGTTGCTGCAACTCACCGAAGAAGCCGTGACCTTCGCAGTCAGCGAAGGACTGCCGGTGATGTACGTCACCGAAGACACTACGCGCGCCAATCCGGAGACGCTCCGCGCGCTCTACACGACAGCCATCCGTTGTGGCGCGAAGGCCGTTTGCGTTTGCGACACCGTGGGCCATTCAACTCCGGACGGTGCCCG
The DNA here is from genome assembly GCA_031392315.1 of Pyrinomonadaceae bacterium. Taxonomy (GTDB): domain Bacteria; phylum Acidobacteriota; class Blastocatellia; order Pyrinomonadales; family Pyrinomonadaceae; genus PSRF01. The sequence goes on from JANMVC010000084.1 coordinate 5,769, forward strand.
CGCCGTGGTTCGCTTCGTCAAAAACATTATCGAAGAACAGGGCGGCAACATTCGTCTCGACTGGCATGGCCATCAGGATCGCGGTTTGGGCGTGATCAATTCAATTGCGGCGATTCAGGGCGGGGCGGACCAGGTTCACGGTTCGGCCTTGGGCATCGGCGAGCGCGTCGGGAATACCCCGATGGATCAGTTGTTGGTCAACTTGAAATTGATGGGGTGGATTGAGAACGACCTGTCGCGGCTGGGCGAGTATTGCGCTCTGACATCTGAAGCCTGCGACTGGCCCATCCCGCTTAATTATCCGGTGTTTGGGCGCGACGCTTTTCGCACCGCCACCGGCGTCCATGCTGCGGCGGTGATCAAGAGTTATCGCAAAGGCGACACCGAACTGGCTGACCTGGTTTATTCTGGCGTTCCCGCGGGCCAGTTTGGACTTGAGCAAGTTGTCGAGGTGGGCCCGATGAGCGGAAAGTCAAACGTCATCTACTGGCTCGAGAAGCGCGGGCTCGATGCGAACGAAGAAACGGTCAACCGGATTTATGAACGGGCCAAACAGGCGACGGCGGTTTTGTCTGACGACGAAATAAAGCAGTTGATTTGAAGCGGGGCGCTGGCGCTCCGTCATGAAAATAGAAAGGTCACGCCGAGAAGCTTAGTTCTCATCCGCGTGACCCTTTTTATTTTCTAAGGGAGCTTAGTTGATCGGAATCGTAACCGTCGTTGAGCCGGCTTTCCCTGGCGGAAAACGCTTCTGCCGCGCAATTCGAACTGCGCTCGCGTCGCCGCCGGAAGCCTGCGTCACGCGACCCGATTCATCATAGGTAACTGATACGACAACTTTCTTTGGTCCAGACTTAACTGGAGCGGCCACGGACGGCGCGGCGACGGGGGCCGTTGGAGCTTGCGCTGATTGGGTTTCAGCAGTGGCCAACGCTTCTCGCGCCTTTGCGCGTTCCAGGTCACGCCGACGTTTCGCGGCCAGGGCGGCGTCGTTGGAACCTTCGGCGGTTACGGGAGGAACTTCTGCTGACGGTTCGTTAGCTGCGGGCGCGGGGCTATCTGACGGCGCGGCCGCCTTGAAGGGTTGGCATTGAGATTGATTGGCAACTGCAGCGGTTTTGTACCAACCTGCGGGAATGCCGGCTGCCGCCACACAGGCGATGATAGCGACGGCCACGACAGCAGCGACCAGTCCCTTTCGCTTGCCCGCCGATTCCACATTCGTGAACGCAGGCGCGGCGCGCAGAGTTTCGTTCTCAACTTCTGAAGTCTCAGGTTGCACGTGGTCAGGAGCATTGGTATCGCTGGCCTCATCCGTCGAGAACGCGGGCGCGGGGATAATCCCCTCGTCTAGTCGCCGTAAACCTTCCAGCACTACTTGAGTCCAGGGTTGATTGATGGTTCGCTCAAATGGTTCGTCCGTACCGCCAAACTCAAATCTGGCATTCGGGAGCGTCAACGCAAAGTAGACGGCATCAATACCGCGCAAGCCGCCGATCGAAGCGTCCACCACCGAGCCCGCCTGCAGCGAGAAGCAACCGTGTCCTTGAGGATAGAGAACTTTGAGCTGCCCGGTCTTTCGTTGGTTGCAGAAAAATTCAATCAGTTCGGAAAGCGACAGGTCGCTCAAATGTCCGGTTAGTGCCATCAGAATTAGCTCCTCTAAGACGAGAGATTCACGGCGAGGAATCAACGGAGCGGGCGATGCCTGCCGCCGTTGGATTACTGGGGATTGCTGGACTACTGGGAGAGGGTGAATTTGTAACTGATTATCCCGGCCACCTTAACCGGCTGGCCGGAGAGCTTCGTGGGCGAGAAGCGCGCTCTCCAAGCCGCTTGCACGGCAACTTCTCGCAGCGCCACTGGTCCACTGATGGCTTGGGCCGAAATCACCTTGCCCATTTCATCGATGACCACTTCCACTGTGACGGCCCCCGACGCTCTCATTCGTTTAGCCGTGTCAGGATAGATCGGCGCGGGCAAACTGATCGCGCTGCCGTTGAGCACGCCGCCGGAGATGGGCTTGAGCAATGGTCGCGGCGATGTCGATGACGTTGAGGTTGGAGATGTCGGCGGCGGCGGTTCGGCATCAACCTTCACCACCAGAGTCGACCCGCTTGAATTAAGTGGCGCGGCTCCTAATGTGACCGAAGCTGCGCTGGCCACCTTGTCGGAAGTGATTACCGGTCTCGGCAACGATACAGCTTTCTGCACTGGGGTTTTGTTGGTCACATTGTTTGATGAAGCGGCCAGCGACGATGAGACAGGCGCGGCGGCGGGCTGGGCCATCTGCAACATCTTCTCGTCGAGGTAGTACATGATCGAGCGGTAAGTGACTTCAGTCGGTTCAAACGACATTTTGCCCGCGTCGATCACAGCCACCGACGTGCTCATCTTGTTCCAGTTGCCAACAAAGTCAAATTCGTACTTGTAGACCTCTTTGCTGACCAGAGTGCCATCGTCATTGGTGAGCGTCATCTCGCTGATGTTGCCCTTGTCGTCATACTTATAAATTTCTTTACCCGACAGGTTCGCCCCCGCGATCGGGAAATACTGATTTTCAATCTTGGCGCCTTTGATGTCGTAGGCGACAACTTCGAGCACCGTGCGCTTGCCCTCCGCGAGCTTTCCAGTCGCGCTCGTGAGTTTCACAACTTCGGTGCGAACTCGCCGCACAGGTCCAGCCAATCCATCTCGCGTGCGGTCATTTTCAACCACAGCAGAGGCGGGAGCCGCCGGGACTGTTGCTTTGGCCGTCAGATTCGCTTGCGCCCGCGCCGACATGGGCAAGGCACTCAGAACCAACGCGATGGCCGCGAAACGAAGGATACATCTCCGTCTGAACATTGATTTTTCTCCTGGCTTGGAGTGGCGTGACTTTTAATGGCCGTGAGGGCCGGGGCGCCGAGGGGTTGGTTAGATTGCCTAACCCCAGAATAGCTCAAAAATAATAGCGAGTTTAACTAAGTTTGTCTATAGGCAACATCGCCGGCCTTTCGGGGGCAAACCTTAGTGAGACACTTGGTTCTTTTCGCCGGAAACGTTCGGAAAAGCGGCTATCAGGCTGACTATGTCGTCGATTGTGCGCGTCGTGTTGGCGCGGCGGGTTTGGTCGTTGCAGATTATCGAGAAGACAAAAACCTGGCCATCGGAGGCCGTGAGGTACCCGGAAAGCGAGGTGTCGTAGGTTAATGAGCCGGTTTTTGCTGAGACGCGATCAGTCACGGTTTTCAAGCGACTGAAGAGCGTGCCGTCACGGCCGGACAGTGGCAGCGATTCCTTAAAAGTTTGGCCCGTAGTCGCTTTCGAGATGACGCGCAGCAGGCCGGTGGTGGACGCTGGGGTGACCAGGTTGAGGCGCGACAGTCCTGAACCGTCGTGAAGCGCAAGCTGATCAGCAGCCACACCGGATTTCGACAACCATAAGCGCATCGCGGCCAGTCCTACCTCAGCGTCACCGCGTTCTCTGCCAATCTCGCTCGGCAACCCTGCCGTCTCACCACGCTCGCGGCCAATGGCGCGGAGGATTAATTCTGCGTACAGATTGTTACTTTCCTTGTTTGTCTTCCTGACAATCTCGCTTAGCGGTTGGCTGTTGACGAAGGCCAGCTCAACCGCCCCAGACGGATTGAATCGCTGACTCGGGGCAACCCTCGAATCACGCGCTTGCACTTCGCCGGCGGTAGTTATCCCGCGCGCCTTGAGAGCGTCTCTAAACATGGTGGCCGCCCACAGTGCTGGATTGTGGACTGAAAGTCGCGCGCCAAATCCCTTGCTGCCGGGCGGGAACTCACCCCAGATTTTCACGTTGTTGTCGGAGAGTCCGCGGTGTACTCCTATCGTAGGCCGCACGCCTGGTTTACCCGTGCCCATTCGATTTTCAACTTTGACATACGCGGATGGTTCGGCAGCTTTGGCCTCCGGTGGGCCATCAGACTTGGCCGACGGAACCAGGTTCACGCCCACCTCATTTCCGTCGATCGTGAGCGCGCTTGCTTCGGCAGCGAAGTACCATTGAAGATCCGTCCACTGCCACCCTTCGCCCAGCGGGTCACCACGAAAATAGCTTTCGTCTCCGATCACGTTGCCGTCCACCCGCCTGACCCCTCGCTGATAGAGATCGTCTACGAGTTTCGCCAACGAGCCGCGTTGTTCATCCTTGCTTTGCGAAACGAAATCCGGCGCGCCGCGGCCATAGAGAATGATGTCGCCGGCGATTCTTCCGTTTGCGTCAGGCTGTGCGTTTGCATAGACAGAAGTGCGCCAGCGGAAGTCGGCGCCCAGGAGGTCCAGGGCGACTGCGGTCGTGTAAATCTTCATGTTTGACGCCGGGGTAAAAAGCTTGTCGGCGTTGCGCTGATACAGGACAGAACCGTCAGCCAACGAACTCACGTGAACGCCCCATCGAGCGGATGCGAGATCGCTTTCGTCAATGGTCTTGTCTATTTGTTTCGCCAACTCTTGAATCTGAGCCGAAGATGCGGGATGGGCGGAAGGTTTAGATTCATTTGCTGGCGCTGGCTTAAGACGATCTTTCTCCGCCGGGTCATTTGCGCGACCTGTAATCGCTGGACGCAGCAGAGCCAGCCCCAAGGTCGCCAGCACCACGACAAGGAGGGCCACTAAAACGCGTCGATGTTTCCCCTGCATCCTATTCATGCTTTCCTTTGGATCGTCAGTGCCTTGTCAGTACCGCCTGCGGTAACGGGCGGTCCCTTGCCGATGGACCTCGCTCACTGACTCAACCAGTAAAAAGATTCGCCATCCGCTCTGACGCCAACACCGCTCTGGTCGCTTCGTAAACTTCCTCCACGCTGATGTCTTCGATCACATTGCTGTAGATAACCCGATGGCGATCACCCTGCGGCAGATAACTTTCCGGCGCGCGCTTGTCGAGCAGCAACACCACGGGCGTGCCCACGGCTGACGCGATGTGCATGGGGCCGGTGTCGTTTGAAACGAAAGCCGCCAGACGCGCCTGGGCTGCCGCAAGCTGAGGGATAGTGAGTTGGTCCAGGATCACGACTGATGGGGGAAACTGCTGGCGAACGTCTTTCGCAAATTCACGTTCCTCAGGTCCCAAAAACACCACCACCTTCACCTGATCGTTTCGCACCAGAAAATCAGCGAGACTGGCAAACTGCGCCAGGGGCCAACGCCGGCTGGGATGACCGGCGCCGGGAAAGAGACCAACCAGCGGCGCACCGGCGTCAGCTTTGGCCTTGGTGAGCCGGCGCGCAATGGCCGCATCGTCGTGGGGCGTAGTCTTCAAAGTCGGCAGGCGTTCAGCCTTCTCAATTTCGAGCGGAATAAGCACGTCGAGATAACGGTCGATCAGATGCCGCGCGCGATGATCGGTTTCAATTGGCGGACGTGGCTGAAAGTTAGACAGGTAATCAAGCGACCTGCCGGGCCGGCGGGAATAGAGCCGCTTGGGAGCTCCGGATAGAAAACCCAGGAGATTGGTTTCCGAAAGACTGTGAAGATCGATGACGAAGTCAAACTTCCGTCGTCTGACGTCCTGAACGATTTTGAAAACGTGGAAGATCGAAAGCGGTTTGAAGCCGTCGCGGAGCGCCACGCGATCCACGACGAAAGTTTCATCAGCATACCCGGATAAGCCGATCACCTCGGCGCCGGGTTTCCCCACCGCCACGGTAATGCGCGCCTGCGCAAATCTTTTGCGAATAGCGCGCAATGCCGGCAAACTGAGGACCACGTCGCCGAGTTGGCCGAAATCAATGATCAGGATGTTGCGCGGGTCGAAACTCACTCAATCACTCCTGGACTAGTCTGCCCGGTCAATTGTAGATATCCCGCCTATTTCCCACGTCCAGAATGGTAACGGTGCGACTGGAATCATCGATCTCGTAAATCACTCGATAGTCGCCGATTCGAAGGCGCCAGCCGGGTCGACCGGTTAGCTTGAGAGAATTATGAGGACGAGGGTTATCGCCCAGAGCAAAGATTGCGACTTTGAGACGATCATATTCACGCGACGGAAGATCAGCTAAATGCTTCTGCGCGCGGCGAAGCGTGAGGACTTCGTAGTTCATTGACGCTGACGTTCAATCTCATGTGTGGCTTGGGCGAATGGAATCACTTCGTCGCCTGAAGCCTTTGCTTCGTCGAAAGCCCGGATTGATTCAATCTCATCCAGCGCAGCCAGCAGTTCATGATAATAGGTAACGTCAAGCAGCACGGCTGTGCGCTTGCCATTTTGATCCACAACATATTGCTCCCTAATAGCCATTTTCCTCTCCTTCAAGCAAGTCTATCGCACCCGCTACAAACTCGCACTACGACTCTCGCAAATCACGTCCGGTCATTTCCGCAGGTTGCTCGTTGCCCATCAAGCCGAGGATGGTGGGACCGATATCTTCCAGTGCGCCGCCTTCGCGCATTTTCAATCCGCGTGAGGCTTCGTCGATCAGGTGAAACGGGACGGGGTTGGTCGTGTGCGCGGTGTGGGCCCCGCCGGTTTTAGGATCGATCATCTGCTCGGCGTTGCCGTGGTCAGCGGTGATTAGCGTGATGCCGCCGGAGTTACGGATGCTTTTGGTAATCCAGCCAAGACACGTATCGATGTACTGGCACGCTTCAATGGTCTTATCGAGTCTGCCGGTATGGCCCACCATGTCAGGATTTGCGAAGTTGACGATAAAGATGTCGGTCTCGGCTTCCGCGATAGCGCCTAACACTTTCTCGGTAACTTTGAATGCCGACATTTCCGGTTGCAGGTCGTAAGTGGGAATCCTGGGAGAGGGGACCAGCAGTCGCCGCTCGCCAGCATGCTCCTTCTCGACGCCGCCGTTAAAAAAATAAGTGACGTGCGCATACTTCTCAGTCTCCGCCAAACGATAATTGCGCACACGGACGCTTTCCCAAACCTCGGCCAAAACATTTTTATGATCGTGTGGAGCAAAGGCTACCGGAAGCGGAAATGTTCGGTCGTAAGTAGTGAAGCAGACAAACTCGATTCGAGGCGGGGAGGTGATTCTTCCGGTGACGTCAAACTCAGCGAAGCCGGGAACCGCCAGGGCGCGCGTAAGTTGACGAGCACGATCAGGTCGAAAGTTAAAAAAGATCACTTCGTCGCCTTCCGCAATCGTCGTTACGGGAACGTCGTGAGCATCAACGATGACCGTGGGTTCCATAAACTCATCGGTGATCCCACGCTCGTATGAACTGAGAATCGCGGCCACCGGATCGCTCGTGCGCACGCCGGTGGCGTTTACCAGCAAATCGTAGGCGCGTTCGGTGCGTTCCCAGCGCTGGTCGCGATCCATTGCGTAGTAGCGACCGACCAGCGAGGCAATTTGGCCAAAACCAATCTCAGCAATTTTAGTTTGGAGCGCGGCAACGTATTGAACAGCTGATGAAGGCGGCGTGTCGCGCCCGTCCAGAAAGCAGTGAACATAAACGCGTTCGAGTCCACGTTGTTTCGCCATTGCGAGCAGCGCGTAAAGATGCTGTTGGGAGGAATGTACCTGGCCATCGGAAAGGAGGCCCATTAAGTGAAGCGCCTTGCCTCGTTGCTTCGCGCCGTCCATCGCGGCGACGAGCGCGGCGTTTTTGAAAAACGCGCCCGTGGCGATGTCGTAGTCGACGCGGGAAACGTCCATGCGTATCACGCGGCCGGCGCCGATATTCAAATGCCCCACTTCGGAATTTCCCATCACGCCGGCAGGCAACCCCACGCGCTCGCCGGAAGCTTCGAGCAACGTGTACGGGTAATCCTCGCAAAGCTGGTCGTAGTAAGGCGTGGCCGCCAGCGCAATCGCGTTTCCTTCGCGCGCCGCTGAATAGCCCCAACCGTCGATGATGATGAGCGCTATCGGCCCTTTTGAATCCGGCAAATGAATCTCCTGGTTGAGTTCATCAAGCAGTTTTCAGTTCAAACTTCAGTTTGTGTTTTTCGAAACCCGGCAAGCTAAAGCTTGGACTCTGAACTGCTTGAGTCATCCGCCGAGTCCTGCCAATAGTCGGGCGCTTCCCGCATGTTGGGATCGGGGCGTTCCATCCAGCGTTCCGGCCGCTTCAGTTCATTAAATCCAAACTGCCGATATAGCTCATGCGCGTCC
>JANMVC010000121.1:0-13258 GCA_031392315.1 Pyrinomonadaceae bacterium
GTTGCGGCCGATGGAAAAATCTATCTGCCGAGCGAAGACGGCGACGTCTTTGTCGTTAAGGCTGGGCCGAAGTTTGAAGTGCTCGCAAACAACCCCATTGGCGAACCGCTCATGGCCACTCCGGCAATATCCGCCGGCAAGATGTTTGTCCGCTCGCAACAGCATCTCTTCGCCATCGGACGATAGAAAACGATCCACGAAATCTCACGAACTAACACGAATTGTCTTCGTGTCTCTTCGTGTAACTTCGTGGATCGTTCTTTTTGGTTGCGGTCAAGAGCTATTCAAATATGATGTAGCAATGCACGAGTGGGACGTGATCATCATCGGCGGCGGCGCGGCAGGCTTGTTCTGCGCGATCGAGGCTGGCAAGCGCGGGCGCAAAGTCCTGGTGATTGAACACTCCGAACGCGTCGGCAAGAAGATTGGCATCTCCGGCGGCGGCCGTTGCAATTTCACCAACACCGGGACAACCGCGGAAAACTTCGTCTCACAAAATCCTCATTTCTGTAAATCTGCGCTGGCGCGTTACACCCCCGCTGACTTCATCGCGCTCGTGGAAAAGCACGGCATCGCCTACCACGAAAAGAAGCTGGGCCAACTCTTCTGCGACGGCAGCTCACAACACATAATCGACATGCTGTTACGCGAATGCCATGACGCAGGCGTGGAAATACGCTGCGGCTGCGAGGTGCGCGAGGTTAACTCCGGTGCGCCTGGAGAAGGAACCCGGGAGCGCGGGCATCCTGCCGGCATTTTTGAGGAAGGCAGTCCCGAAGAAAGAGCTCTTGCTGACGCGCGGGCTTCGGCCAAGTCTGAGAAACGCTCGTTCATTCTTCAAACCAATCAAGGGACTTTCCAATCCTCTTCCCTCGTTATCGCTACCGGAGGATTGTCGATCGCACCCCTCGGTGCGACAGACTTCGGTTATCGCATCGCGCGGCAGTTTGGCTTGCGGATTGAAGAAACTCGACCGGGACTCGTGCCCTTGACGCTACCACCACAGGTGCAAATGAAACTGGCAAAGTTAAGCGGTATTTCGATTGACGCGATTGTGCGTCAGCAGGCTTCGGGCGCGGCCCGCCATCGTCGCAACGCTCCGTCGTTTCGAGAAAACATTCTGATTACCCATCGCGGCTTGAGTGGCCCGGCAATTCTCCAGATCTCAAACTACTGGCGACCGGGGGAGGCGCTTTCAATCGATCTGCTGCCGGAAACAAACGTAGCCGAGTTCATTGTGGCGCAACTGCAACAACCACCCGCCACAAACGTCCCGGATGTTGAGCTCGTTACTTTGCTCTCGCGTTACCTGCCACGCCGCTTTGCCGTGGCTTGGTGCGAACTCTATCAGCCATCAAAACCAATCAAGCGTTACAGCCACAAAGAGCTTCAGGAAATCGCCGAGAACCTTCACAACTTCCAGCTCACGCCCTCCGGAACCGAAGGCTTCCGCAAAGCCGAAGTCACCGCCGGCGGTGTGGCAACTGATGAACTGTCGTCACAAACTATGGAGGCGAAACGCGTCTCCGGTCTCTACTTTATCGGCGAAGTAGTTGACGTCACCGGACAACTCGGCGGCTACAACTTTCAGTGGGCTTGGGCCTCAGCTTACGCCGCCGGTCAGGTTGTCTAGCGCGCTGAAATTTGAAGTAAAATGGGTAGTGGATCAGTTTCAGAGTGGCACAGGCGTCTCGCCCGCGATCACGCGCAAGATGCGCGTGCCACAACCAAACTGACCCGCTACCGTCAACCGGCTTCGCCTGATTTCCCGTAAAACTCCTCAACAGTTGGCTCCCGGCGCGGCGCATTGTTTCTTTCGTGCCGATAGGTTGAGATGATCTCATAGACAACTCTGCGCGCCCGATTAATGCTCCCCAGCGGCGTGTGATCTGGCAAGCTGTGCCAGGGAGTAAACGACAAGTTCTCTCCAAACTTCATCTGTTCCTCGCTATCAAATGTCTGCGCGGGCATCCTGATCGTCGCGACCTTCCGGAAGGGCGAAGCTTTTTCGTCCCACCTCACGCTGGCGTCTTCAATCGGCATTTGACGAGCATCAGTCTGGAATTGGACCATGAAATCGAAATACGCATCCTGTCCGGTAAGGTGCTGCTTCATCACTTCACGCAGGAAGTTATCTCCAGGGTTCTTAGGGATTTTAGTAACCGCCGTCTGATGAGGTCTGGCAGAGTATTTCACTACCTTTGCTCCGAACTGGTAAGGCGTTGTGCTCCAAAAATGCACCTCCAGGAGATTGCCATGTTTCTTTAACGAGGTGGCAATCCTCCAAAGAACATGCAGGTGTGAATTGAACGGGTTAAAGAAAAACCCAAGCATTTTCAATCCACCGGCGCGCACGGCCTGAACCAACTCGTAAAAATCAATCAGATTTTGGTTAATGAACCGGGGCGTGCTTATCAGCAGAAAGTCCTGCGTCGTCTCCTGCTTCTCGTTCTCCAATAGCTTTTCGCCCGCCACTCCGAGCAGCTTTATCGCCATGCCACGAATGTCTTTTTTGCCATCGGGCTGTATCGTCGTGGATGCGTTTGAGAAGCGAATGTAAGCGGGGTAGGTCCGTGGCTCTTTGAACACGCCGACGCGCAACTCTTCAGGCAATTGAGACTCAACTATGAATTCAGCTTTGACGCAACCGATATTTTTTGGGTGAGCATCACGCAGGGTGCTGCCGGGCTGGTATGTTTTCTCTATATCGCTCTTGAGGCTTTCTGCAATCTTCCTGATGTATTGAGCTTCTTCGAACACGAGCACTCCCTTGGCTAGCCTCCAGAATGTTTTCTATTGAGGGTTAGGATTTTCCTCGGCGAGTTTATATGCGTTTAGGTGCTTTGGACAAAAATTCCGCGGCCACGCAGGTTGAGACCCGGTCGCTACCGCCTCCGGTTCTGTATTTATCGGCCCGCTGGATTTCATTTCCACTTCCTTATGCCGCGCAGTTTAAAGTATTGCCGCATGGGCCACTTTGGCGGATAATCCCGCGCGTAGCCTGAAGCCTTTCTGCGGAGGTGGAGACATGTCCATTAACTGGGTTCGGTTCTTCGTCGGCGGCATCATCGCGTCGGTCATCTGTTTTCTCACCGATGGACTGTTACACGAGATGATCGTCGGCGGGGATTGGAAAGCAGTCTACGCCAACCTCGGAGCCAACGAACCGGCGGAAAACGCCATGTCCATGGCCTACTTCGCGGTCTTCGAACTCGGCCGCGGTTTCATTTCAATGCTGCTGTACGTGTTGATGCGCCCGACCTGCCAGCCCGGACCAAAGACAGCGGCGTGGGCTGGCCTGACTGCCTGGATTGCTTTCTCGCTTACCGGCCCCGCGCAGTTTATTCCGTTGGAGTTTTATTCGCACGCATTATGGGTGAAAGTGGCGGCGTTTCAGTTAGTCACTACGCTCGCGGCGATCCTGGTCGGTGCCGCACTGTATAAAGACTCGCGCACGCCGGCTGGCTCGCCCAGCGCCTGACGGCTCATTTGCAGTTGGCCTGAGGCGGAAGTTTTCTCATTGCCTCCGCGGCAAGAAACTCTTGTAATCAAGACCTATTGATGGCATGCTCACCGCGTTCCGCCAATCTTTCAGCCAACGCGCTTGCTTCCAGTCGAAATGAAAGGACCCCCGTGATGCGAATAACCAAAAAGTTCGTAATGCTTTTGGCGACGCTCCTGCTCGCCATGATGGCCAGCGATAGTTCTGCAGTTGCGATTGCTCCGCCGGTTTTGCCCAATCCCGTGCTTTTCTACGCGGGTGCGGAGTATTTCACGACCAGTGGGACCGATTTTGTTCGATACCGATTTCAAGTGGATAATTCTTCCGTCTATCCAGACGCGATGTTTGCCCCAGCTCCAGCGCTGCCTCCCTGTGGACAAAACACGAAAGCCGCGCGCACTTGGGTGGATATCTATGACCAGCGCGGCAAGAGACTTCAGGGCTTTTGCGCGCTCGGAAAAGCCGATAACTTGAACAAGATATGGTTCGCCTTGCCCGTTGACGAGATTCCGCCCAGTTGGATTTATATTGAGATGACGGACCGCGAGACCAATACAAAGTACAAATCGAACCTGGCCGACACTACGATGTGATTCGCGCCGCACCAAACTAACGAGAGCAAATCGCCCGCTGAAAGGCACTCGAAATGGTAAACAGATATTCGGCTAATGCCGGCTGACAAGCTTCCATGGAATGGATCGACTTAGTTCAATGGCCGGCGATGATCGTCACGGTAGTGGCCGCGTGGTTGGTAGCCTCTCAGCGGAAGTTTAAAAGGAACTGGGGCTTTTGGCTGTTTCTCGCGAGCAATGTGCTGTGGATTGTTTGGGGCGTGCACGATGCCGCCTACGCGCTGATCTTCCTGCAATTGTGCCTGGCATTTCTGAACGTAAGAGGAGCGATGAAGAACCGCACGGAGTAAACCCATCAGCGAAGCTCAACCTCGGCCACTACCGGCAAATGATCTGAAGCGAGCGTGTCGACCACCCACGCTCGTTTCGCTTTTAGACCTGTAGCATTGCGCGTGAAAATGTAATCGATCCGCTTTACCGGCTTGTCAGCCGGATAACTCAAACCCTGGCCTTTCGCCCGGCTACGAATCCACGCATCTTCAAACTGCCCTACCATCATGTTGTAACTGCTCCCCGCCGGCTCGTCGTTAAAATCACCAGTAACGATCAGTGGGCCCTTAACGTCTGCCAGGAAACTCAAGAGTTGCTCGGTTTCAAACAGCCGGCTGTCGGCGTATTGATAATCGAGGTGGGTGGTCACGAAGTTAACCGTGCGGCCACGAACATTTAGTTCCACGCGCAACATTCCTCGGCGTTCGGCCACGCGCCGGTTTTCGTATTTACGATGATCGATTTTGCCGATGGGAAAGCGAGACAGAATCGCGACGCCATATTGCCCGCCCTGGTAATCGAGATTGTGCGCAAAGGCAAAATGCATTTCCGTGAGCTTTGCGAGCTCGGCAATCTCATCCTTGCCTTCGGTTCGCTTCACCCGCCTGTCCACTTCCTGAAGGCCAACTACATCGGGCTTTTCGTGTTTGATAACGTCGGCGATGCGCTGGAGATCCAGTTTCTTGTCCATGCCTACGCCAACGTGAATGTTATAAGTCATCACGCGCAGGGTTAATTTTGACTTTGCGGCATATCCGGAAGGGCCAAGTGATAGCAAGGCCAGGCCGGATATGAGCAGAAGAAAAGCCAAGGGCAACTTCACAAGTCGCAGAACTGAAACTGCCGGTCTTGAATGCGTCATTCAGCGCTTTCCGGATTGATCGCCGCAGCCGCTTCGAAACCGATCTTGCTGTGGGTGCCATCGCAGAAAGGTTTATTTGATGAGGCCCCGCAGCGGCACAAAGCGATTCGCGGTTTATCAACCGTAATCTGATTGCCGTCGGTATCGAAAAGTTCAACCGGCCCTTCCACGATCAGTGGTCCGTTCTTCGTCGGACGAATAGTTACGTCAGCCATGATTCCCTCCCGGATTCTTGTTTGTTGAAATGCGTGGCTCATTCTAACATGTGGCCAACCATGGCAGGGGCACGGGCCGACCGTGCCCTTTCTGACGCTGATGACTTTGACGAACTTAATACTGCTGATAGCTGCGGCGTTTGCCGCGGGGGTGATCAACTCGATTGCCGGTGGCGGCACTTTAGTAACTTTTCCTGTTTTGATTTGGCTGGGTCTCGATCCAAAGGTGGCAAACGCAACCAGCACCGTCGCCCTCTGGCCGGGACTTTTCGGTGGACTCTTCGGTTATCGGCGTGAACTGGAAAATAGTTCGGCGATTCTTTTTCGGCTCGGGCTTACCAGCGTCATCGGCGGGGCCATTGGAGCGTGGCTGCTGATCTGGACGCCGTCGCCTACGTTTGCCCGCTTAGTTCCCTTCCTGATTCTTTTCGCGACCCTGCTTTTCATGGCCCAGGGACCAATTAATCGTTGGCTGCGTTTTCAATCAATTGGTGAGGCGCCCAAGGCTTCGTGGTGGCTGGGAGCGATTGTGTTTCAGTTTTTCTCGTCGATGTATGGCGGCTATTTCGGCGCGGGCAACGGCATCATGATGTTGGCAGCGCTGGGCCTGCTGGGAATGCGCGACATAAATCGAGCCAACGGAATCAAGAACTTTCTCGGGATCTGTATTAACAGCATCGCGGTGTTGAGCTTCGCAATCACAGGTTTGGTGGTTTGGCCGGCCGCACTTTTGATGGCCGGCGCCGCGTTGTTAGGTGGCTACGTCGGCGCCAACGTCGCGGTACGTGTGCAACAAACGGTCATTCGCCGCGCCATTGTAACGATCGGATTTGTAATTACTTTCGTGATGCTGTGGCAGCTCTGGGGTTGACAACTGTGCCGTCTGCCAAACTTCCTCGCGAGTTCTATACGCGCCCGAATGTCGTCACGGTGGCGCGCGAACTGCTGGGTAAGCTGTTGGTTGTTCCAGCTCAGGATGGAACACGCGTTTCGGGAAAAATTATTGAGGTCGAAGCCTACCGCGGGCCGGAAGATCGTGCGGCCCACTCATACGGCGGTCGCCGCACGAAGCGCACCGAGACTATGTATGGCATCGGCGGCACCGCGTATGTCTTTTTCGTGTACGGCATGTATAACCAATTCAACGTAGTGACGAATAAGCTGGACGCGCCTCACGCTGTTTTGATCCGGGCGGTTGAACCGGTTGAGGGAATCGACTTAATGCGCAAGCGCCGCCCCGGTAGGACGGATCGAAATCTCACCAACGGCCCTGGCAAGCTCTGTATTGCATTTGGTATTGACCGGCGACTCGATGCGGCAGATCTTTTGGGCGACAGTGTGTGGCTGGAAAACGCGGAACGGGTTCCTCGCTCAAAAATCTTGTCAGGCCCACGGGTCGGAATTGATTACGCTGAAGAGTGGATCGATAAGCCCTGGCGCTTTTGGATACGTGATAATTCTTTCGTCAGCCGTTAGCAGTGTTCCGCCGCACTGGGCACGGCGGAAAGCTTCTGCTGCTGCCGGCGGAATCTTAGCCGCCAGCAATTTCATTCTGGCTCAGTGAGCCCCGTTGTTGGCTGCCACCGCAATGTCGACTGATTGCCCACGATCAATTGGCGCTCCTGGCAAGGGCGACTGGGCCACCACGGTGCCGGCCCGTTTGCCATTGCGCGGAGCCACCTCGGAGACTTCGCCTAGTTCCAGGTTCGCGGCTTCGATCCGAGACGCCGCGATCTTCTGTGGCTTTCCCTTCACGTCGGGCACTTTTTCCGTTACCTGGAAAATCTTGTGGACCTTGTCATCCAGCCAGATGAAAACGTCCTTTGAACCAAACCCCGCCAGGGCGCCAACCGCAAAGTTTGCCAGCACCTGACTATTCCCCGCGCCTGCGGCCGAAGCATTACCTCCAAACGCGGCAATGCTGCTGCGGAGCACTGCGTAGACAAAGAGTCCCAACGTGCAGCCCATCCAGGGGACTGATATGTACTTCAACACATGCTTGCGGTTGAAGCTTTCGGAATAGTTGAGCACGCTGCGAATCCCATCGATGGCTCCGCCGAGTCCACCGGCAATGACCGTAAAGGCGACCAGGCGATAGCTGATGCTGTTGAGACGCGCAAGCTCGTAACCCAGGAGGCGGGCCAGAGAGTGTTTCTCGATCCAGGTATCGAAGAGAAGCCACCCAAACAGGGCCAGCATGAGCAACAAGTAGATGCTGCATCTCGCGGCCGCGCTTCGGTCCAGATCTTTCTTCTGCGCCGCGAGAAATTTGAAGTCGTCGTTGCCATCTGAGACCTTGAAACCATTGCCATTTAAACTTTTCTCGTGAGTCATGATTCCACTCCTTTAGCTTGAGGCTGCAACCAACTGAATCTGGGCAAGGCGCTTGACTGGCCTTCGGGTCTGCGAGGTGGTTTGCCGGATGAACCAGCCGAGAACGCTTGCGCTCATTTGTGCAACACTCATACCGCCTGCGAATCGTGATGCTTGATTGGAAAAACTCGCGGAAAATGAACACACGGCTGAATCACAGGGAGCGGGACTCTACACAAAAGGCGAGACATGCTGGCGCCGCGCTATCCTTTTGTCCTATGCGAAGGTTGGCGATCGAGGAATCGTGAAGGGTTGTCGCCGGGCTCGGTGTTTAGTCGCCGCCGTAGCGAATCTCCATGCGGCGAATGCGGCGGCTGGCGATGATGAGGACTAACGCCGTAACCAGTATGAGACTGGGCACGGCGATCCATGCCGGAGTCGGTTCGGCGACTACCGCGAATGGTCCTTCCGAAACCGGAACCGGAGCCAGCGAGTTGAGATAGTGGAACACGCTGATTTTTTTCAGCAGCGGCGGCATCAGGAAGTTGAGCCACTCCCAACCGTACAAAACTATCGCCGGAATAATTGGATTGCGGAAGAAAAGTCCCACCACCAAAAAGAAAGCGCCATAGCCGACGCACGCCAGCATCGTGATTCCGGCATACGTCAACAGTTGGCTCAGCCCTTGTCCGTCTAAAAAATAACGAGAAGCTTCTGACGGAAAATGCGGCAGATAAAGCAGCAGCATTGCGATGATAGTCGTGAAGGTAAAAAGAATAATCGATGTAACCAGGCCCGACAGGTATTTCCCCGCCACCAGCACCTCGCGACGGACCGGACTCAGGAAATAAAAATGAAGACTGCGGTCAATCATGTCGCCGCGAAACAGATTCATGAAGATCCAGGCGCAACCGAAGAAGACCACCGTGCGCAGGATCAACCCGCCGTAGTAAATCGCGAAGATCATGTTGTATTGCGCGAAGTCTTGCCACTCGTCGCCGGGCGGGGTGAACGGAGCAAGCAATACGAGGGGGACGATCGGGACCAACGCCAGCAGGTAAAGCAGGATTGAGCGCCGACTGAGAAAATTCTTCTCGATCTCCAGCCGGAAGATGGCGCGAATCTGCCGCCACCAGAGCGACCACGGCAACGGCTGCTTAGCAAGCTTCTCAGGTTTGATATCGACGGTTGAACTACTCATGAACTACTCCTGTCAGAACCGCCTGCGGTAGCGGGCGGGCCAACCTGACCAAGGTGCCATCGCCGCTGAAGAGGGCCGCCTGCGGTACTCACAAATCGCACTCTCAACATCATGCGTTACTTCCTTCCGAACCGATCAAATACTGGTAAACCGCGCTCAGATCGTCATCCACCGGTGCTATGGATTCAATATTGATTTCGCCTTCAGCTACCACGTCGTTGAGTAACAGGTAGAAAGCGTCCGCGTCGCGCGTCTTCACAAAGAGGCCCAGCCGATCGTCGTGCAACCTGGCTTCAACAACATGATCTTTATCAAACACTCGAGCGGCCAACTGCGAAGGCTTGTCGCAACGAATCAGAATCTGTATCGGGCGGTCCTGCATCTCATTTCTCACGCCGTGTACATTGCCTTCCGCCACCACGTAGCCGTTGTTCAGCAGAATCACGCGGTCCGACATCATGTCCACTTCGTGCAGGATGTGACTGGAGATGATCAGGTGCAAACCCTCGGCGGCCAGCTTCCGAAACAGCGCAATCGTTTCGGCGCGCACCATCGGATCCAGCCCGTTCAGAGGCTCATCAAGAATCATTACCTCAGGCTGATGAGCGATCGCTTGCGCGAGACGGATGCGTTGGCGCATGCCCTTGCTGTAAGCGGCCATCTTTCGATTGCCAGCTTCCACCAAGCTAACGCGCTCCAGCGCAACCTGAGTCAACTCCTTCGCTTTTTTTCGTTCGACGCCATGCACCAGCAGAAACGAACGGATGAATTCCGCGCCTGTCAGCCCGCGCGGAAAGGAGTCAAACTGTGTGCAGTAGCCCAGCTTGCGAAATAGTTGCTCGGGTTGATCTGTGGGAATTCCGAGAATGGAAATGTGACCGCGGCTGGGTCGCAGCAACCCGGTCATCAAATTCATCAGGGTTGACTTGCCCGCGCCGTTGGGGCCAACGAGGCTGGTGATACCGGGCGCAATCTGAAGGTTGACGCGGTTCACTCCGAGAATCTCTCCATAAAACTTGGAGACATCATCGAAGACAATCATTGTTGAAGCGTCGGACATCGAATACCTTAGCTATTACATTTATCGTTTAGCGGCGGGCACTACCCGCCCTAAAAACTCCGCAGACAGGATGTCTGCGCTCCCAGCCCTACCTCACCACCTCGTAAGCCTTAACCTTCCACGAAAGCAGCGCCAAGCACGCCGCACACACGAGAAACAGCGCAAACCACGCAGCCCAAAGCGGCGGCTCACTAATAATTATCTGCCGCGCCACCCGGCCATCAAATCCGATAACGTGGCCCGAAGTTTGGACAAAAGTGCCAAATAATCCGGCAGTGACATTCTTGATCAGGGCAGCCAGGCTGATGATGCTTCCCCACCTCGTCAGGAAGAGATTGTTAACCACTTCGCCGAAGATTGACGGGATGAAAAACAGTCCCAACAGCGCACCGCTGGCTACGACTCGCCATTTCACGAGCGCGGAAATCGCCTGCGACAGCAGCGCCAGCAGCAGAATCCAAACCACACTGCCGATGAAAATCGCGCTCGCGATGAATAAGTTGTCGATGAACCAGCGGGCGCCTTCGAGATACGATTGGAAGAGAAACAAAATTAATTGGGGCACCCAGGTCATCGCCGAAAGCAGGATCAAGAGCACCGACATTTTTCCAATCACATATTCGGTCCGCGAAAATGGCCGGCACAAATAAAGCGGCAAGGCATTGTTTCGCAGATCTTTCGCTACCAGCGGTGGTCCGACCAGGAGTGCAACGAAAAAGCCAAAGCTGCCCTGGAGATTTACAAACGTCTCAAAGAAGGAAGCGTCAATCGGAATCAACTCCCGTACGTTGACTTGCAAAATTGCGAGCGCGCTTGCGTTGTGATGCAGGTAGATCAATATGGCTTCAATCAGGAGCGGGATAAAGCAAAACACAAAAAAGGCGGTAAACAGTTTTGATTTGAACACGTCGCGAAACGCGTGACGCGGAATCACCAGGAAGCGGCTCCATTCAGGAGTCAGCTTTCCGAGATACTGTTTGTAGGTATGCTCATAAACCGCCATTGCCGGTCTCCATTGCCTTCAGGAAAATATCTTCCAGTGAATCTCGTTTATAACTCAGTCGGCGGATTTGCAGCTTCTGCTCGGAAGCAATCCGATAAATATCGCGCACCTTGACGTCGTCTTGTAGGACAACCTTAATGCGCGAGACTCCGGTCAACGCGTACTCGCAACCGAGTGCGCCGACGGCCTCGGCAAATCTTTCCAGGTCACCGCGCGTTTCCAGTAACAGAAAATTTCGATTCGCTTTGCGCTCGTCTTCGAGATTGCAATAGACGGCGATGCGTCCATCTTTCAAGATGAGGATCTCTTCGCAACACTCCTCGACATCGCGCAGCAGGTGCGACGACAGCACAATGTTCGCTTTGCCACTGTCGCGAATCTCGCGAATGAGACGGATCATTCGTAGGCGCGCCGGGGGATCCAGTCCGTTGGTGGGTTCATCCAGGAAGATCAGGCGAGGGCCATGAACGAGCGCCTGCGCCAGCTTGGCCAGTTGCTTCATTCCCAGCGAGTAAGTATCAAGGCTACGGTAGCGCGCTTCGCCCAGTCCCACATAAAACAGCGCTTCGTGTGCGCGTTCGAGCGCGGCCTCCGCCGGCAATCCGGAAAGTTCTCCCATCAGCCGTACAAAACGCACCGCGCTCATCTTGGCAATATAGGAGTCGCGCTCGGGCATGTAACCAATCAACGAGCGAATGCTTTTCGCCTCGGTCCTAATGTCCTGCCCGAAGATGTGGGCTGTGCCGGCAGACGGAGCATGAAAGCCGAGCAGTGTATGAATTAGCGTAGTCTTGCCGGCGCCGTTTGGGCCCAGGAGGCCAATGGCCCGCCCACGCAATTCACCTTGCAAGCTTTGCAGAATTGGTCGTCCGCCAAACGAAACACTGAGGGCGTTAAGATCGATGACTGGAGCGAAATTCGAAGGGTCGTGAAGCCTCGCTGTTTCGCGAGGTGTTGGTTGGTCCTGAGTAGTCTCCGCTAGCGCCATGTTGCAGACTTTATATCCCCGTTCTGATAATTCCAAACAAAACCGAAACCGAAAGCCGTTCCCATCAACACAAATGCACCGATGAAAGCAAACGCTTCGGCGGGGCCTAAAGTTCGACCAATTGCCAGGATTCCGATCAAGAACACGGGAATGTTTAGCACAAGAGCAGAGACGAGTGGAAACGCGGCGGCGGGACGGCAACCACCGAGGCGCTTGCGCAACCAGAACAATGAGGGAGCATACGCGAGCGAGAAAAGCAGCGCGGCAACAATGAACGAAGTAGCTGTCGCGCCCTTGATGTCGGCCTCGCTCAGGCCCTTGCCTTCGACCAGAAAAAACGTCAGCAGGATTGCCGACAAGCCGATCAGCCAGGAGCCCAGCGAGATAGTTATGAGTTTCATGTGTGTAGCTCTTCTCCTTTGCGTCGCTCTGCGTGCCTTTGCGCTCTTTGCGGTTTACTTGTCGTCACAAAAACATTACCGCCAAGAGCCAAAGGATTCGCAAAGGGCCACAAAGAAGTTGGTTAACGCAGGTAAAGCTTAACGCAGCGCGCTTGTTTGGGTTGACGCGTCAGCGGGGGCGTTGGCGCGAAGATATTTTTCCGACTCGCCATAATCCAATGAATTCACGGCGACGCCAGCGTCGCCGATTGTTACTGAATCGCCCGCGCGCAACATGCCGGCGTTAACTCCGTTAACTTTCACTTTGTCGCCGCTGATTACGACTGTCATTTTGGTTCCGGCAGTGCTAACCCCTCTGTATTCGAGAGTGTCAACGCCGCCACGCTTATCCACTTCGAGCGATTTTTGAAAACCATGTCGCGCCACCGTGACTTTATGCGAGCCGACCTGATGAACGGTCCTATGAGTACAGGCCGATGAAAGAGTCACAACTCCGAGAAGCATCAACCCCAAAACTTGCATTCTTTTGAGATTTAACATCGCTGGTTTCCTTTCTATACTCTTGTCACTCTTTGCGTCTCTCAGCAAGTGCTTTGCGTCCTCTGCATTTGCCATCCTTTGATTGCCCAGGAAAACATTACCGCAGAGGACGCAGAGGTTCGCAGAGAGCCGCAACCCCGGACAGGCAGGAATGCCCGTCCTACTTTTTCGACTGCATTCCCCGCGCGAGAATGCTGTGAATCTCCAAAGCGTTTGGCGCGCCCATCAAGGTCGCCGGGCTCAATCCGAATGGCCCACCTTCCGTGTTGGC
>JANMVC010000564.1:0-4031 GCA_031392315.1 Pyrinomonadaceae bacterium
CGCTGAGATGACCACTCAACTCGTCGGCGGTCTGCGTTCCGGGATGGGCTACACCGGTTGCCGCTCGATCAAAGAGTTTCAGGAGAACAGCCGCTTCATTCGCATCACGTCGGCGGGCTTGCGCGAGTCACACGTTCACGACGTGATCATCACCAAGGAAGCGCCCAACTATCGACTGGAGTAACTAGCGGGGGACAACTGAAGGCAACGTGACTGCGCATGATGAAATTCAAGCGACCTTAGGTCACTAGGTCGAAGCATGGAACAAGAATGACAGACCTAAGTTGAACTTAGTGGCCCCGATATCGTAGTAACCCTTCGGAGGACACAGGATGTATTGCTCAACTTGCGGCGTCGCTGTCACACAGGGCCTTAGCTTTTGCAATTATTGTGGCGCAACGCTTGGTGGCCAGGACTCCAGATCGCCAAAAATCAGACCTGAAGCACTCATCTTCGCGATCTTGGCCATCTTCGTCTTCGGCATGGGCGCCATTAGCCTGTTGATGATCGTTCTGAAAAATGCGCTCAACCTACACACTGATGAGGTCCTCATCTTCGCGCTCGTGCCGTTTCTGGTAATGCTGATGCTGGAGTTCGTTTTCGTCCGGTTATTGTTGCGGAACACCCGAGGCACCGACGAAACGCAAGCGAAGGCGAAATTAGCTGGACACACAACCAAAGAACTCGACGCAGCCCACGCCCGCGCGCTTCCTGAACCGGTCGGCAGCATTACGGAAAACACCACTCGCGCGTTTGATCCCGTCTACACCCAGCGTAATTCGAAATAACCATCCGGATACTGTTCGGAGATTGCGCCGATTACGAACGCGGTGAAATAAGACAACGCGGAAGTAGGGGCACCGCATGCCGTGCCCCTACTTGCTGCCAAGCCCGACCACTGAGTGGTCCGTGGCTTAACGAATTATTTCAGCTTGAGGACTTGAGTGCTTCATTGGCGTTCTGGCCAGAAGCACAGCAACTGAAAGACTCAGTAACGGCCCGGTAACACTAAAAACCGATCGGCCAATACTCCCCCCCGCATCAATGAACGCCCCCAATATGACCGCGGTGATCGCAGCACAAATGGAAGCGACTACCCATGGTCTCGGAAACAGTCGCAGACGCCACACGCCCAGCGGGAGCAGCCAGCCAAAGACATACCAAAAGTTTTGCTGAGTTACCGTGCGCACGAGCGCGCTGAAGAAACTTCCGCCGGCCCTTGCCTCGGCCGCGATGTCCCACGGCAAAGCAATGTGACCAGCCACTCGCCAATAAACCAGCATCACCGTCGTGAGTCCCAAAATTCCCATGGCCGCGATCCAGCCAACTTGCTGCCACTCGCGTTTTGATCGCGGGCGCTTCTCGCCTTTTTCCTCCGTCAGCCACCAACTCATGGCGAAGACAACCGCAAAGGGCACAAAGGTTTCCTTAGCCAACGCTCCGAAGATTCCCAACAGCGGCAGGAGAAACCATCTCCGATTGACCAGGGCCCAAATCAGCATCGCCATGAAACAAGCTTCACCGGCATCGACTAACCCGGCGAGCAAAAGATTCGGGACGGCAAAACCAAGCAGGTAGAGAGTGGCGCCCAATAGTCCGATGGTCAGATCCTGAAATACTTTAGCGCCTACGCTGACGATGAAACAGACTG
The DNA here is from genome assembly GCA_031392315.1 of Pyrinomonadaceae bacterium. GTDB lineage: Bacteria > Acidobacteriota > Blastocatellia > Pyrinomonadales > Pyrinomonadaceae > PSRF01. The sequence continues at coordinate 1,652 of JANMVC010000564.1, forward strand.
CCGTGGCGCAGAAAATCGAGTTGGCCATCAGCAAAGCAAAGAAGCCCGGTTCAAATGTTCCCGGCAACCTGAGCGCCAACCAATAAAACGGCCGGGCCACGGTAGGCACCAAAACGCGGCGACGAAACACTTCTCGAAACGACGACAGATCCTCGCCCGTAGTCATCGCGTAGTATTTAACTGTGTCGCTTAATCCTCTGGTGCCACGGGGGTCGTAGCGCTTCAGGGTGGGATAGCCGAGACCAACGCAGATCAGGAAAAACAAAGACCAGAGAAGCAGAAAATATCGTGCGGCCCGTAAACCTGAAGGCACGTTTCCGGAAGCGCCGGACTGTGGCAACTCGTTTAGCATCGTCCTGCCCGTCAACTCCGAATCAACGTTGGGCCGTGCCCTTTAACCACGATTCCCGCATCGCCTTCTGTTGGGGCGTCGCATCCTTTCTTTCCTCGATGCGATACTCAAAACGCTCCGGCTCTCGCAGGACCAGCACCGTTTCAATCGTGCGCCGATCGCGTTTCACTGTAACTGGAATGCGATCGGCCTGCTTGAAGCGGTTAAGCGCCACCAGCCAATTCTCCTTGGCTATGTTCTTCCGGCCGAGCGAGACAATTTCGTCTCCCAGTTGCAGTCCTGCGTCTTCCGCGGGTGAATTGTGGCGCACTGACCCAATGCTAAGAATCCCCTTCTCCTGCCAGTCGACGCTGACTCCGGCGTCGTAAGGCTGGCGGGCCGGCTCGCGAACTACTCGTAGGCCGAGGTAGCCGAGGGCTTCGTCATACGGCAACGTCTCAACGTTGCGCACGTAACGCCGGAAATACTCGCTCAAGTCAGTCCCCGCCACTTCAGTTGCGATGCGTTCAAAGTCCTCGCCCGTGTAACCTCTGCCGCGCAGGTAGTAACTCGAGTTTGGGCTCTTCAAATAAAACTCTTCGTACATGCGCCGCATCACGTCGTCGAGCGATGCCCGGCCGTTTGTCTTGCCGCGAATAATCAAGTCGAGCACCATTCCCACCAGTTCACCTTTCGGGTAATAACTAATGGCGGTGTTGGCCAGGTTGGTGCGTTGCGCATGAGGAGCATCATCGATAAACGGCGCCGAGAGTGACGCGGCTTCAGCGCTCATTAAGCGCGTGCCTCCGGCATTTTCGATTCCGGTAATCGTCTGGCTCTCCCGGCGCAGAAACGCCGTATCGTCCCAAACTCCGGAGCGTCGCATCATCAGATGTCCGTAGTAATTGGTTATGCCCTCGGCAATCCAAAGGCTGCGCGTGTTCAGCGGCCGCGTGAAATCCCATGGGCCGAGTTCAACCGGACGAAGGCGTTTGACGTTCCAAACGTGGAAAAACTCGTGGGCCACCGTGTCGAGTGCCTCCCCGAGGACGCCGTCTTCTCCGAGCGCTCCGGGCTGAATAATTTGCGTTGACGTCAAATGTTCCATGCCGTCGCCCGAGTGATCGTCGGCGGCGAAGTGGATCAAAAAAGTGTAGGCGTCAAAATCCGGCGGTCCCCACATCGCCGTTTCCGCCCGCACGATCTTCTCGATGTCGCGAACGAGGTTTGCTCGCTTGCCTCCTTCGTTGCCGAAGGAATGGACCATCACGTGGTATTTCTTGCCGGCAACTTCAAAACTGTCCATCGTCCAATCCGGCGCGATTTCAGTCGGCGTATCGATCATCACGTCCCAATTGGGAAACTGCCACTCGCGCTGGTCCGCGCGCTGCATCCGTCCATTGGTGATGCGCCAACCCGCCGGAGGATCGATCACCAGCCGCACCGGATCGGGCTTGTGATTGACGACGTACATGAAAATCGAACCGCCGTTGTAGTTTGCGTGACGCGAATCAAGTTGGGAGAAAGTACCGGAGAGGTCGTTGCCGAAAACTTTATAGCGAATCGTCAGGCTATGCGTGTTCATCGTCGCCACGCGCCAGGTCTGATCGTCAAGGCGTGTGACCGGAAACGTCGGCATCTTGCACTTTGCTTCCGCCGGGCAAATCCCGCCCAACGCCTCAAACTCCTGTACGTTCTTGGCGAAGTCAAAAACTGCGTAACGACCCGGCGACCACTTGGGCATTTGGAAGTCAACGAATTTCGCCAGCGGACCTTCCGGCAGTTCCACTTCAATCGCCACCTCAAACAGATGCGAAACCGGCCGGGACATCGCCAGGCGATACGTGACCGAACGCAGCGGCTCGTCCTGGGCCGAGGCCGCAATAAAAGGTACGAGACAAGCCAGGACTAAGGCCGAGACAAGGTTGCGCGAACTTCGTTTCATTCTTATTGACTCCAATTAAAGAACAGCAACGGGTGGCAGACTAGAAGATTCGCGATTATCCGTTCCCTTCAAACTACTGTCAAAGAGTTGTCTCCGCTGCCACC
>JANMVC010000159.1:0-10758 GCA_031392315.1 Pyrinomonadaceae bacterium
GCTAATTGGTTTCCTGATCTGTGTTCCACAATCCGTAAGCGTAGCCGGAATTCAATCACCGGCTGCAAGTTTCATTCAAACGTCTGCAAATCCCCTGGAGGAATCGATCAAATGAAGAAGTCTCTCCTGATCTGTCTAGTCGTCATATTGTTTTCGGCGTTCTCGCCAGCGATCGCTCAGCCCGAGCGACAGGGACCGCCGAAGGCAATGCTGATCGTCCGCGAAGAGATCAAGCCCGGACTCATGTCGGCGCACAATCGCCACTCCGCTGAGTTCGCCGGAGTTTTTAACAAACTGCAAACCCCGAATCATCGCATCGCGATGGTTCCCGTAGCGGGAAACGAAAACGAAGTGATTTACATCACCGGCCTCGGTTCCTTCGCAGAACTCGAAACGATGAATCGAGCAACTGATGGCAAGTTGGAATCCGCCACCGGCATGACCAGAGCCACGCTCGACCGGCTCGACAAGGAAGGGCCAGTGTTGCACAACGCAATGCGCGACATGCTCGCAGTCTTTCGACCGGAAATGAGTTTCAACCCCGGCGTCAACATTGCCCAGATGCGTTACTTCCAAATTACCACCACCCGAATAAAGCCAGGCTACGACGCCGCGTATCTCGAATACGTTCAGAAGGTGATTAACGTCGCGCGGCAAAAGGCCAAGGTCGATAATCTTCACCTGGCTGTGTTTCAGATAATCTCAGGCGCACAGGCGGGCACCTACCTGACCTTCCGTCCGATGAAATCGCTGGCGGAATTGGATGAACCCATTGCCCGGAAGGTCCGCGAGTCGATGAGCGACGACATGCGGAAAGATGCTGACAAGGCTGTCCGTGAAACAGTTATCTCGAGCGATACGAGTACATACGCATTCGCACCGCGCATGAGCTATGTTGACAAGGAAATGGCCGCAGTTGATCCGGCCTTCTGGAGTCCGAAACCGACGCCGACGGAACCGAGAGGAAGGCGACGTCCAAATCACCACCGGCGCTGAGTTCATAGCGCCGTACAATCCGCGGCTCTGTCTGCTCAAAATGAAAGGACAGAGCCGCACATTTCCTTCGAACCATCTGATCCTATGAAACCCCACCGCGGCGTACTTATTCTCGTATTCGGCATCCTGAGCCTGGTTGCCTGTCCCTTCTTCGGCGTCGCTGCCTGGATGATGGGCGATACTGACTTGCGGGAAATAGACAACGGCCGGATGGATCCGAGCGGTAGAGACCTGACCAAAGCAGGCCGCATCTGTGGAATAGTTGGCGCCGCACTGCTGGGCCTGCAAGTGCTGATAATAATTGTCGCGTTAGCTGGGATGGCGATCTTCAGCGGAACTGGGATGGTAATCTAGCGAGTGGTCAGGCTGCATTAAGAAAAGCTTCTTCCGCAGCTTGTGGCAACTGGATAGGAACAAAAAATCTCGCTGGATAGAGATAATCGTCGCCCGATTCATCCACCACTCTCATCAGGCCGTGATTCGCGCCCTTTGCATCAGGTAGAACTCGATATATCTTTCGCAGCTCTAATGAAGCCGGGTAACCTTCATTATTGATGCACACCACAAAGTGAACTCGCGCATTTTCTGTGTTCATGGCTTTCAATCCAATAGTTCCTTAACTCTCATTTCTCTTTTCCCGGTGCCGTGTGCCTCATACCAGTGTAATTCAGCGTCGCATTCCGTGCCATCCTCAAGCCGCACCAGCGCAAAGCCTTTTAGCTTTCGCCAACGTCCCGACCCGTAGTTCTTGCGCAAGCGTTCGAGATCGCGAATGCTGCCGCCGACGGCTATCCTCTCGACGTCTGTGATGTCGCCGATGATCTCAAAAAACATTTCTGCACCTGAATTTGGTTAGCCGCATCGACGTTAATCATGCCGCAGCGCCCGCACCGGATCGATGCGCGCGGCCCGCGCGGCGGGATACAGCGCCGCGAGGATCGAAATAACGACCGCAAACAGGATCGCGCTGCCTGAGAGCCACGGCGGCAACGAAAAGAAGTCGACAAACGATGCGCCCTGCGGTTTCAACACAAAACGATAAGCGAGCCGATTAGCAATTCCGTCCACACCCCAGGCTGCCAGCGTTCCCAGCACCCCGCCCGTAAGTCCAATCACCGCCGCCTCGACAAAGAAGATTAGTTTGATCTCACGGTCCTCAGCCCCGATGGCTTTCATGATTCCAATTTCCCTCGTGCGCTCGAGGATGGACATGATCATGGTGTTGGCGATGCCAAACGAAGCCACCAGCAATGAAATGCCACCGAGTAAACCCAGCACCGAATCGAGGATTAGAAAAACAGTGCGCAACTGGTCCAGCTCGTCAACGATCGAAAAACTTCCAAAGCCGAGTTCAGTCAGACGCTGCCGCACCGGCGTGAGCGCCACAGGATCATCCACGCGAACCACGGCCGAGAAGTAGCCTTCCGTTTCGCGTTCGCCCAGTTGCCCACTTTGTCGCGCCAGGGACAGCGCTACCTCGTTCATCGGACTCCGATGATCGATGGTCCATTGTCGCGCCGCTCGCAACGGCAGGTAAACAGCGGCGCCGGTCATCAGCCCAATTCGTCCCCCCTGACCCGCGCCTTCCTTGTTCGGCTTACTATTCAGCACGCCACTGATACGAAACGTGTGAGCCACTACCTGATTGAGTCCGCCAGCATTCTCCTTGCTCGTGTCGCTGCCGCCTTCGTCGTCCAAAGGAATGCCGAAAAAGTTTAAGCCGCCTTCTTCATCGCTCTCGGCCTCGTCGTTTTTCTTCGTGCCCTTAGTCTCGCTGCCATTCAATTCACTTGCCGGCGCGAGAAATTCGATGGTCTGGCCCACGGCGTCGCCCGGTTGCTTGAAGCCGAGGGTTTCCGCCGAGACATCGTCGATCACCACTTCGTCTGCATCCGCTCGGCTAATCATTTGCCCGGCGACGAAATTCTTGAAACGCGAAGAGGCGTTCGGCACGGAGACGCCGTTGACCGACAACGGAATCACTCGGCCGTTGGCGCGGACGAAAGTGGTGAAACCAATGTCGGGCTCGGCGTAAGCCACACCGGGGATAGCTGCGATTTCGGCGAGGGACGCGTCGTCGAGAATCCGTGTCGGACTTTGGTTCGGCCTGAATCCACCGCCGCGACGTTCGCCCGGGTTTTCGTCTCGCTTGAGCTTTGGATCAACACCCGCAACAGCCATTGAGAAGACGCTCTTGCCGAACACGCGAACTTCGTTGAACAGGTCGAGCGCGCGAAACCGCGAAAGCATGTTGCGCTGAAGACCAAGGCCAAACGAAACCATGGTGACAATCACGCCGACGCCGACAATCACGCCCATCGTGGTCAGGAAAAAACGCAGCTTCGCCTGCCGCAGATTTCGTAACGCGAGATGAAGTATGTCGAAGAAACTCATGATTGATACTGCATGTCCGACAAACTTTAGTTTGTCGACCTTGCACAGCTAGCTCTGCACGTGTTTTCTCTGCACCTATTTTGTCTGCGACATCGACAAACTGAAGTTTGTCGGACTTCAATCGAAGACGTGGCGGACGGAATCAACATTCCAATCCGCCAGACTCGCCGTCACAACCTCTGCGCCCACCGCACGCAGTTCGGCATCAGAAACGGTGTTGGTAATTCCAATTGTGCGCATCCCTGCGCCCTTGCCGGATTCAATTCCCGGCGGCGAATCTTCAATGACGAGACATTCGCTCGGCAACAGTGGGAGCTGTCTCGTCGTTCGTCTCCGCTCGTTTAGTTTTTCCAGCCCCACACGGTAACAATCGGGCGCGGGCTTGCAGACGTTTACATCATCCGTGTTAACTACGACGGAGAACAACGGCAGCAAGCGCGCGCGTTTCAACGTATATTCGATCTCGTCGAGAGTTGCCATGCTGACGATCCCGATTGGGTACTGTCGCGCAACGGTCTTCAGAAACGTGACGACGCCCGGAAACAACGGCAACTCATCCTCAATTAGCGCTCGATGACGAACGCCCTTCTCCGCCAGGACATTCTTCAGCACATCATCGGTCAACTGTTTTTCGGCGCGTTGAAAAGCATGACGCACAAAACCCTTATCATCCAATCCAAGCGCGCTGTAGTAGTCGGCTTCGCTTAGATCGATGCCGTGGTCGCGCAGGACTTCCTTATAAGCCTGCATCTGGATCCCTTCGTCATCGATGATGACGCCGTTGAAATCAAAAAAGATTGCTTGAATCATCGACAAAAAGTCTCCAGTCGCCAGTCTTAAGTCACCACTACCATGTTCCACTGTGCTTAACTCGATCCAACTTGAGACCTGGAACTTGAGACTGGAGACTCGGAACTCGAGGCTGGAGACTCCGCGAGGCGGGCATTCTGCTCGTCGAATAATTTCGGCAGGCGTTCACTCTCGAGCACGTCGAGCCGTCGCAGCACCTCGGCCAGCGACAGTTCATTTTTCAGATTGACGCGGTAATCCAGATCGGCGCGCAAACGATCTTTCTCGCCCTGCCGATTCTGCGACATCATGATGATTGGCGCCTGCATTCCGGCAATCACTGCCAGCAGTAAATTCAGCATTTGAAACGGCTTTGGATCGAAGCCTCTGGATATCATGTAGGTATTGAAAACTATCCAGAGAACAATCAGACCCATTGACACGCCGATAAATTTCCAACTTCCGCCAAACTCCGCGATCATATCGGCCGCGCGATCGGCCATCGTCGCACGTTTACGCTCTTCCTCGTTGGCGTTGCGCGAAACGCGCGAACGCAGCAACTCGTCGGTCCGCCTCAATCGATCCGATAGCGCACCCAACATCCCGAGCGCTACGTCAGGATTTGACCTAACAAAAGCCAGGAAATCCGGGCGAGACAAAACTGCAAAGCGCGCATCCTCGATCACCGTCGCATCCGCCGATCGTTGCCGGCCATCAATCAATGACATCTCGCCAAAGAAATCGCCCTGCGCGATTTCCGCCAGCGTGATCTGGTGACGATCCTCGTCAGTGATGCTGATGCGCACCTTGCCGCGCTCGATCAGATACATCGCATTGCCGGTGTCGCCCTTGTGAAACACCTGCGTGTTGCCCGGCACGTCAGTCTCCTTGAGCAGGTTGCGAAGTTCGGTTGCGGCGTCGTCGCTAAGTGAAGCGAACAGGGGTACCGATCTCAGCGCCTCAAGCGTCATTTCCGTGTTTTTGATGGGCATCGTTACCTCGCGTGTAACGCAATCTGTTAGATTGCGATGTTCATCACTTCTCTCTTGAAGGGCGCCAACGGTCGGAAACTAACAGTTTGCGTTACATCGGTTCATCCTTCATCCTTTTCTACAACGCGTCCATCCTTCATCAGAATGATGCGATCCGCAAAACTGGCAGCGAGCTCGCGATCGTGTGTGACCATTAGGATCGTCAACGAGTCGCGCGTGACCATCTCTCGCAGCAGTGCCAGCAGTTCATGCGCGCGCGTCGAATCAAGATTACCCGTTGGCTCGTCAGCGAGCAGAACTTTCGGGTTGTTTGCGAGCGCGCGCGCGATGGCCACGCGCTGCTGCTCGCCGCCGGAGAGCTCGGAAGGACGATGCGTCAGACGATCAGAAAGTCCAACGCGACCAAGCAAGTCCTTCGCTGTGTTCCGGCGTTGCGCGCCACGCAAACCACCAAAGGCGAGGGCGAGTTTGATGTTCTCCTCGGCGTTCATCGTGGGAATCAAGTTGAAGTTTTGAAAAATCATCCCCACGGAAAAACGCCGGTAGCGCGCCATCTCTTTTTTGCTGAGGGGCGCCAGCGGCTTCGCGTTGAAATAAATATCGCCGCTCGATGGATGGTCCAGCCCGCCGACCATGTTGAGCAGCGTGCTCTTGCCGGAACCGGAAGTTCCCTGGATCGCCACAAACTGCCCTTCGTCGATAGCCAACGAAACATTATCGAGCGCCGTAACGGTCGTCATACCCATTTGGTAGACCTTTGAAACTTCTCTTGCTTCGAGCAGTGGCATATGTTTCAGCCGCGGATTAACGCGGGTTTTCGCGGATCAGGAAAAGTAGAAATGGTAACGGCACCATGTGTCCTAACGCTACTCTTGAAAATCCTTTTCGCGTTTTCAAATTCTGATCCGCGTTCATCGGCGCAAATCCGCGGCCCACTTCTGCTCCGTGTTCATCCGTGCAAATCTGTGGCGACTTTCTTCGCTGCCGGCGCAACGCGCCACAGTTCAAACTGCTCCTCAGCAAAACCTTTCAGCTCATGCTGAAACGGCACAGCCTCGAAGCCCTCAGAATCCAACAGCTCGCGCACTTCCGGATCATCGTAAAGCGCGCGGGAGATAATGACATCGTTGCCGGTTGAGAGGCTTTCGAGCCGCGCGGCCAGGTTCACTGTCGAACCAAAATAATCGAGCCGGTCGTTTAGAGTAACAGCGATGCACGGCCCACAGTGAATAACGGCTTTCAACGTCAGCGGCGCCACTCCTGCCGGCGGAGACGCCAGCAATTCCTGCGCAGCCAACATTGCTTTCAGCGCTGACGCCGGACGGCGGAAGACAGCCATCACCGCGTCGCCGATAGTTTTCACCAGCGCCCCATCTTCCTCGGCAATCAGTTTCTTCACCACGTCGAAGTGGTTCATCACTCGGCCAAAGGCCGTCGCGTCGCCAATCTCGCGATAGAGTTGGGTCGAACTTTTCAGATCGGTAAAAAGCACGGTAAGCGTGCCAACGGAAAACTGTTCGCCGCGCCGCAAAGCCTCCGACGAGAACAGGTCGCGAAAGATTTGCAGCGCCGTCACCTCCGCCGCAGTCGCCGCCTGGTCGCTCCACGCCAAACGCTCGAGGATGAATAGTTGTTCCGCATCAGTTTCATTTTTCAGTTCCAACGACGTGCGCGGCGCGAGCACCAATTCTTCCGCGGGCCAGCCGCGCTGCGATACCGACACGACCGCCGTGGTCAATCCATCTGCGGCAACTCTTACGGGAAGTTCGCCGCCCAGTTCGAGCGCGCGCAAGCGATAGTTGCCCACTTCCAGCGGCAAATCCAACACACGATTTGTTTGCGCCGGCAACAGTTGCTGCGCGACCACGTGCGGCGTCCGCTGCGGACTGCCCATGCAGTAGTCCTCTACATCGAGCTGGCGGATTGAGTCGTTTGGGCGAAACGTGAGTTCGACGAACCGATCGAAGTTGACCGTGAAATCTATGAGGCAGGTATCGCAGTGGGCCTTCGAGTCGAGGTCGGCGAGCGAACCGCCACCGCCTTGCGCGCCACGACACAAAGGACAAAGCAGCTCCCACTGCAAATCCAAAAGGCCAACTCGAGTGGCCCGCAGACAAGTCTCCAGCACACTCCGCCGCGGTTCGTCCCAGTCGTCAGCCAACTGGTAAGGCTTGATCTTCGCCAGCGCAAAATCGTCGGCCTGCTGAACGAAGAGCGCCAACCGATCGGCTATCGCCGGGTCCGCGCCATCGGCTTTGAGACGAGTGGTAGCCGTCGCCAACCGGTTCGCCTGAGCCTCGGGCAAAGATGAAAAGGACTCAGCCGATCGCTGTGCGTTTCCTATTTCTTCACGTCCGGCGAACTCATCGTATTTCCGAAAGGCGTTATTGAACTTGCGCGACGCCGCGAATCCGATTTGCAGCGGTATGGCTACAAATCCCAGGATTGAATTCGGCCTGGCCCAAAGTTCGTAAACGAAGCGGGTGCCGCCGTCAGGCTTCGGCGTCAACACGGCCAAAGCTTTCAACTCCGCAATTGGTCCCTTGCTGTAAGCGCGTGACACGCCAAAGCGCGTCGGCCGCACCCACTCAAACGGTTGTTCTTCCCATTGCACCGGCATCCCAAACAACGTTAAGGCTGCGCGTCGGCGCGCGTTTCGCAGCCGCTGTTTCCCCTCACGCACTTCCAAAGGCGGAACGCTTGTGTCGCGGTTGAACCGATTCGTGTCAGACACAAACGGCCACAGACTTTCCGGCGAAGCCTTTAGATCGTATTCCCAACGATAGTGGAATTCGCGGTAGGGCATAAAGCAGAGGCCAGGAAAATGTAACGCAAACTGTTAGTTTGCGTTGGACGGGGAAACTCTCAACTTGGGTGACGGCGCAAGCGCAAACTAACAGTTTGCGTTACATTCCTTACACTTCCTTGTACTCGGAATCAACATCTTCGGTTGACGCGGCGACTCGATAATTTCTCGACTGCACTTGCTTGGTGATCAGCAAATCGTCTTTCGTCTTGAGCAGGTCGGCGCGGTTGTAAACTGAGAGTTCGAAATTGTAGCCATGAGTGATTGCATCTTTCGGACACGCTTCGACGCAGTAGCCACAGAAAATGCAGCGGCCGTAATCGATGTTGTAGACCTCAGCGTAGCGCTCATCGACGCCAATGCGCTCCTCCGGCAGTCGCGGATCGTCTTTGGCGATGATGTAAATGCATTCTGAAGGACACGCCGCCGCGCAGAGGAAACACGCTACACATTTTTCCCGTCCCAGTTCATCCACGTGCAGCAAGTGTTGGCCACGATAACGCGGCTGCACCGTCACCGGCTCTTCCGGATACTGCACGGTCCACTTCTGTTTGGGAATGTAGGAGAGCGTCACGCTCATTCCCTGAATGATGGCCTTGGTTGATTCGATCACATCGCTGATGATTGACATAGTGCTCCGTTCAAGATGCTGGATGTTAGTTACTAGATGTTAGATTTTCTTTTACCTGGATTCGACTCACCCAACACCTAGCATCCAGCATCTGACATCTAGCATCTGCTCTCACTGTTCCGGCTTCACTTCCGAACTCACAGCTTGCCAGCGATTGTCTCGCCACACAAACTTGTCCGTGAAACGAAATGCCGCCGGCACCACTTGTCCCTGCTGATTTTTAACCTCGAGCCGCAACAGCCCCGTAAGCGTCGCGCGATCTCCCAGCAAGCTGACCTTCAGATCGTCAAACTCCCATTTCTGAATCGACGTGTCTCGTTCGATGGTTCTCAGGTAATCGGCCTTGCCCTGGGTTTTGCCGTCGAAGGTTTTGCCAACGTAATCATCCGCCAGAATCCAATTCAGCTTTTTCTTGTCGGCGTTAATATTCGCTACGGTCCACTCGTGTTCGAGATCGGTCAGCGTGGAAAGCACGTCTGACTCGTTGGTCGGCGGCGCAGTCTGCTCGGCGGTCCAATCGACGTTTGAGTTTCCATCGGCTGCATTCTCATTTGCGCCAAGGTTCTCATTTGAATTACGTGGGCTGAGATTGACGTTGGAGTTTGCGTTTTCGTTCGACGCGCGCAGGATTGAGGGGATGAAAGTAGCCGCGGCGATTCCCAACCCGGCGAGCGCCAGCAAAAGCAGAACAAGAATGCCCACCACCCAGGGCCAGGCCTTCCGATTGCTCTGTGGACCCGGCGGCGGCCCGGGGGGAACGTAGCTTCCCGGCGGTTGGTAAACTGGTTCGGAACTACTTTCGGTTGACGCTCCAGCCGAGGCCGACACAATCGTCGCTTCATCCTGAGCCGAGTCAAACGTCGCTTCGCTTTCGACCGGCAACAGCGGCGTGCCGTCGTCAATGCAAAAGCTCAGGTTTCGATCGGTAAATGTCTTATTGCAAGTGGGACAACGCTTCATCTGTTTGCTTACGCGGTTAGAGTGAACTCAAGCCGCCGGCCAGAATAGCCATTCCGTAGATAAAAATCATCAACACGATAAATGCAAAGTAGAGACCGCCGGTCACAATCCCGCCGATGGCCATCCCCTTCCCGGTGTAGCGGCCGGGATTATTTTTGATTTGCACCAGCGCCGCGATTCCGAGAGCCACAGCCACCGGCGCGGTCAGCAGCCCAAAGGAACAACACCAGCCGAGGGTGATGCTAACGATTCCCAGCACCAGCGATACGGCCGCCATCGTCTGCTGTTGAGCCACGATGAAAGGTGGTGGTGGCGGCTGCCAGCCATGTGGCACGGTTGGGCGTGGCATCGCCGGCACGGGCGGAGGCGTGTAAGCGTCGGGAAAATCCAGCGTCGGCTCTTCGCTGCGGCTGACGGTCGGCGGTACCGGCGGATATGCAAACGTCGGCGGTGGCTCGACTGACGCGCCCCGTACTTCGACGAGCGAAGTGCCATCATGAGTGCAGAAAGTTAGCCACTCGTCGGCAAACTGCTGATTACACGTGGGACAATGCTTCATCTCATCGCTCCGCCGCTGCGTTGCAGTAAAAAGGGATCCTTGCCTGCTTGGTCCTTTGAGTTTCGGTGCAGTGGCCCGACCGTGAGGGAGGGCGCAGCTCCAAAGCAACGCCCGCGCTGACGCTTGGGCCACTGCCCCGAATCTAGACCAGTTCGAGTTGGCTAAAGAAATACGCAATCTCGATCGCCGCGTTGTCGTCGGAGTCGGAACCGTGGACTGCGTTCTCGCCCAAAGAGCCGCCAAAGTCTTTTCGCAAAGTACCCTCGTCGGCCTTTGCGGGATCGGTAGCGCCCATCAAATCGCGCCAGGCTTTGACCGCGCCTTCCTTTTCCAAGACCATGACCACGCACGGCGCGCTCGACATGAACTCAGTCAGGCCGCCAAAGAATGGCCGCTCCCGATGCACGGCGTAGAAGCCTTCCGCTTCGCCTTGGCTCATGTGCAGCGTTTTCATCGCCCGCAGCTTGAAGCCCGCGTCGGTGATTCGCTGAATGATGTTTCCGGTGTGGCCCACGCGCACTGCGTCAGGCTTGACGATTCCAAATGTAAGACTGCCCTGATCTGCCATCAATCTCCCTTTCAAATATTAGCCACAGATTCCGACGGATAAACACGGATTCCATAATCCCGC
>JANMVC010000174.1:0-5532 GCA_031392315.1 Pyrinomonadaceae bacterium
CAACGTAGCCCGCTTCAAAATCATGGCGACCTTCACTCGAACAGAGATCGCGAAAGGCATCGAGCGCCTTGGGCAACTAGCCGTCGAATCCGGGATCAAGATAGAACTCATTCTGGTGGGCGGAGCGTTGATGGTGTTGCGTTTTCGCGCGCGCGAATCTACCCACGATGTTGATGTGGCCATCCTTGCGCCGGCCGATGCTCAGAGAGTCAGAGAATTGGCCCGAAGAGTAGCCGCGGAGCAGGGCTGGCCAGAGGATTGGCTGAACGACGGGGCGAAGGGTTATCTAATTGGAGTCAGTTCCGGTCCGGTCGTACTTTCGGCGCCGGGTATCGAGGTACGCAGTCCCGATACCGCGCAGTTGCTGGCGATGAAATTGTCAGCATGGCGGGATGATGTCGATATCGACGACGCCTCTCGATTACTTGAAGAGATGAAGGGCGGTCGCGATGAGATTTGGCGGGAAGTCGAACCATATTTGATTCCAGGCAATGAACTCAAAGCGCGATACGCTTTCAACGATTTGTGGGAGGTCCGACGTGGTAAGAATTGAACAACTGGCCGAGGCAGCCATCAACCAGGACGCCCTCTCACTCCGAAGTTTGAGTCAAGACTTGCTGCGCGAATGCCCTAGGCTAAGTGACTTTCCGCGACCCATGACGGTTGACTTCACTACACTTGCAGCTTCCGCAGCCCTAATCGAACTGTTTGCCCAGCGTTTGCATCAAGAACCGCCGGCGTGGACGCAGGAGATTGGTTCTCTGCCCGAACCAATATATCTGGTGAAAGCGGCTTCAACCATGAAACGCTTAAGAGAGTTGTGCGAGCGGCACGCTCCGGAACCTTTGCGCAAACGAGGATTCTATGCACCGCCCAATTTTCTCGAGAGCGCATGAAGAAAGTGGCGGCGGGATTCCGCAGGACGCGTTTCTGGCGGTGCTGAAGGTGAATGAATGACAATCGTTCTCGTCTTGAACACGTTGTGGTTAACCGCCGAGACGCAGAGGGCACGGAGGCTCCGCAGAGAAGAGACTTTGTTTTTGGACCAATAATCGTTAGCCATTGATGAAAGGAGTCAAAGACATGCGACGGTTACTATTCACGATCTCAGTCTCTCTAATTCTCTCAATCCCCGTCTTCTCCCAACACACGAGTCACAGCAAGGACGCGAAGGAACAACCTGCGACGCACGTGGCGGGAATGGGCACGCATCACCATCCGGTCTCCACGACGAATACTGAGGCGCAGAAGTTTTTTGATCAGGGTATGCGGTTCGTCTTTGCGTTTAATCACGACGAAGCCATCCGTTCTTTCAAGCGCGCTGCCGAACTCGATCCGAAGCTGGCCATGGCGCATTGGGGAATTGCGCTCGCGCTCGGGCCAAACATCAATCTCGATGTCGATCCGGAAAGGGAGAAAGCGGCTTATGAAGCCGTGCAGCAGGCACAGACGCTCAAGGCGAACGCTTCTGAACATGAACGTGCTTACATCGACGCGTTAGCGGTGCGTTATTCGATAGACCCGGCGGCCGACTTGAAGAAGCTGGCGGTGGACTACAAAAACGCGATGGGCGAAGTAGTGAAGCGCTATCCGGACGATCTCGACGCTGCCACTTTGTATGCTGAGTCGGCGATGAACCTGCGGCCCTGGAAGTTTTGGACTGCTGACGGCAAACCTGCCGAAGGCACGGAAGAAATCGTCGCCACGCTCGAATCGGTACTGCGCCGCGATCCGAATCACATCGGCGCCATTCATTACTACATTCACGCCGTCGAAGCCTCGAACACACCTGAACGCGCGTTGGTCTATGCGCCCCAGCTTCCCACGTTAGTGCCGGCCGCCGGCCATCTCGTTCACATGCCTGCACACGTCTATGCACGCACCGGCGACCACGAGGCTGCGGCTCTGAGTAACAAATACGCAGCCCGGGTTGACGAGGCCTACATGAAAGCGCGCGGCGGCGGCGGTTTCTACCCCGCGATGTACTACAGTCACAACCTGCATTTTCTGGCGATCGCGGAAAGCATGTCGGGGCGGTTTGCGCCGGCCATTGCCGCCGCGAAGCAACTGGAAGCGCACGTTGGTCCACACATCAAAGCGATGCCCATGCTCGAAGGCTTCATGACCGTGTCGCCTTTGCTGTTGGTGCGATTCAATCGCTGGGATGACATTGAGAAACTGCCGGCGCCAGAAAAAAGCATGGTAGGGACGACTGCGCTGTGGCATTTCGCGCGCGGCATGGCCTTCGACGCCAAGGGACGATCCAAAGAAGCGGCTGCCGAACTCGAAGCCGTGAGAGATGGACAGAAACTGGTGCCTGCCGATGCGGGATTCGGGCTCAACAATGCCAGACATGTGTTGCAGATCGCCGAGAAGGTTTTGGCAGCGCGCCTTGCCTTTAAGACTGACCGGCAACAGGCGATTAGCCTTCTGCGGAGCGCCGTCGAGCTTGGGGATTCGATGGCTTATGACGAACCGCAGGCTTGGTTTATTCCCGTGCGTGAGTTTCTCGGCGCCGCGCTGATGCGTAGTGGCGACCATGCCGCCGCAGAACAAACGTTTCGGGCGGACCTCGATCGGAATCGACGAAACGGCCGCTCGCTGTTTGGTTTGATGGAAGCGCTCAAAGCGCAGAAAAAGGACCAGCAGGCGGCTTTGGTCAGGCTGCAATTCGAGGCGGCGTGGAAGAATGCCGACACAAAACTCAGCCTCGATCTTTTTTGAGGAAACTTGCAACCAAAGCTATCCGCACTCGATTCACATTGCCGAGACATGCGTGGCGAGAAAGATCTCATCTTGCTTTGCGCGCGCACACAGCTAGACGAGTCGACGGCCCAGCGCATTCAGTCTCTCACCGGTTCAGCGGCGGAATTGGATTGGGAATATATCTACCGACTCGCACGCCGCCATGCAGTCCTGCCCCTGGTCTATTCGCAACTAAACGCAGCCTCAGCAAAAGTCCCACCAGATCATCTGGCGCGTTTCAAAAAGCAATTCCATGACAACGCGGCGCGAAATCTGTTCCTGACTGCTGAATTGTGCCGCATCCTGCAAGCGTTTGCGGCTGCGGGCATTGAGGCGGTTCCCTACAAGGGGCCGGCGCTGGCGATTTATGCCTATCGGAAACTAGCGCTGCGGCGGTTTGTCGATCTCGATATTCTCGTGCGCAAGGCTGACGTGTTGCGGGCCAGGGAAGTTTTGGAAGCTGGAGGATTTGTTTGCGCCACACAGTGGACCCGCGCCCAACAGGAGTTGCTGCTGCACACTCAACACAATCTGCCGCTGAGTCGTGACCAGGGGCTACTAGTCGTCGAACTGCATTGGGAAGTTGCCTCCAGATTGTTTGCCACTTCATTTCAGGCTGAAGAGTTTTGGGGACGCCTGGGAGAAATGCAGATCAACGACTTCGAGGTGAAGTGCTTATCGGCTGAAGATCTTTTGCTCTCGCTCTGTGTGCATGGCTCAAAGCACTTGTGGGAACGACTCGCCTGGATCTGTGACGTGGCTGAGATTGTCAGAGCGCGGCCGGAGACGGACTGGAACCTACTGCTCACGCGGGCCGCTGCTTCGGGAAGCCAGCGAATGTTGCTTCTCGGCCTGCGCCTGGCAAACACTCTGCTGGATGCGCCATTGCCGGAGCAGGTAATGTCGAAACTGGAGAACGACAGTGTGGTGACTGCGCTGGCCAACGACGTGGTCAAGCGAACCTTCAGCGGTAGTGAGACAGTCGCCATCACGATCAGCGATAGCCTTAAATTCAACTGGGCTGTGCGGGAGGACTGGCGTTCGCGGCTTCGTTATTTTCGGCTGCTCTTCCAACCCACGGATGCTGACATCGCGGCTATCACCCTGCCGCGGGCACTGCGTTTCGTTTACTACCTCAGGCGTCCATTCGCCCTACTGGGAAGGGACCGGGAGCGGCGTGACGCTGTGGTAACCGCACGCGGCAGATGAGGAAACCTCAACTGAATGCTGGCCGCGCAGCCTGTGCCTCGCCAATTTGCCTAAGCGCTCCGCACCCCCAAGCTCCAAATACAACCCAAGCGATCAGGGATTATCCTTCAATTGACGCACCTATAGTCGCATGGTAGTTTCGGTTCAATACTTCAGTGCCCGGACGGCACAGAAAGTCCCCGCAATGATCCATAACAAACCATTTACGATTAAAGGAAAGACCGTCTCTGTCGGAAGAGTTTCGGCCTACCCGCTGCTCATATTTGTCGCGATTCTGGTGGCGGCTTCGGCCAGCCCGTTGCTGGTAAACGCGATGCCGCAACAACCAGCGCGGCCTGCCGCAGCAAAGTCCAGACCCAAACAGACGTACCGGTTGCGCATCACCGAGGGTCACATAATTGGGGTCTCTTTGAAGGCCGACAAGACAAAGATGACGGAAATTGCCGCAGCTCTATCAAAGCGTTTAGGCGCGCAGGTAGTGTTGGGACCATCTGTGTCGAAGGAGGCGATCACGGTCGAGTTTGCTGACTTGACTCTTGAAACAGCTATGGCCCTTCTGGCCCCGCGGGTATTTATCGACTACGAAATTAAGGCGAACGCGCCGCCCGCGCCATTGGGCATTTTTCTTCTGGGGCAAGACGATCCCGAGCCTGCCAAAAACGCGACGGTGAAGAGTTCTTCCCAGGCACTGATGTTTGAGGGAAACACTGAGGACGAGCCTGCTCAATCAGAGGCCGATGCGGATCCGCTGCAAATTGATCTTGACGATAGCTTCCTCACGATCAAATCAAAAAAGCAGCTACTAATTGCGGTTATTCTGACAATCGCAGAAGTGTTGGAGGTGCCGGCTGAAATCCGATACGAGTCGACCGAGATGGTTGACGTAACGATCAAAGACATGCCGTTTGAATCCGCCATTCCCGCACTTTCGCCAAATATCCGCCTGTATGTCCGGGCTGATTTATCCAAATCGCTGCGAATGCCACTTCGGGTCGCGTTGGTGCCCCCCGCAGAAAAGGTCGCCGGTCAGTAACGAGTCGCCCAGTCCATTTCCCTTCGGTTGATCTATTCGATATGACAGCGATTTACGAAGCAGAGTCAACGCAGCTAATGCAATATCGCGTTGCGGACCAGGCCATCGTAATAGAAGCGCAAGATAGCTGGGCCGCTGGCGTGATTGAGCAGTTGTTTGCGGGCTGGTACCTGACGCGCGAGACTGAGCCTCGGGAGTCCACGTTGTCGCCTGCGATTGTGATCAGAAGCGGCGGCAAGCCTCCGTCGATACCCGTTGATTGGCCCAGCTTCGAGATCGCCGGGGGCGGAACCTGCTCAACATCCGGTCCAATCTCCTACATCGAAATCGAAGGTTCAATCGTCGCCATCGGCAAGCCAGGTCAGGTGGATGTTGAGGTTTGGACAAACGGGATGCTGGAGATTCAATCGCCGGCGTTGACCAGCAAACGTGAAAGAAGTCCGCGATTACCGAGGAGCATGTCGAGATCTTCGTCGACATAGCTCGCGCCACCACGAACTCGGCGATAAGTCCGCCAGACGGACCTGAAGATCATCACGTTCATC
>JANMVC010000224.1:0-10131 GCA_031392315.1 Pyrinomonadaceae bacterium
CTTTCCGTTTTACGACCGCCGCGATTTTTTGGGCGAGGCAGAATCTCCGGCGGAGTTGAGGGAATTTCTCGATGCGGGTTCGCCGCCAATAGTTTTCACGCTTGGCTCGTCTGCCTTCTGGGTGGCTGATGATTTCTATCGCGACTCAATCAGCGCTGCTCAGGAGTTGGGTCAACGCGCGCTGCTGCTGATCGGTCACGCGCGCAACCGGCCAAAGGAGTCTCTGCCCGAAGGTCTAGCTGCGTTTGAATACGCGCCCTTTGGCGAGGTGTTGCCGCGCGCTTCCGTCATCGTGCATCAGGGCGGTGTGGGCACAACTGGGCAGGGACTGCGCTCTGGGCGTCCGGCGCTGATTGTTCCGCATGCGCACGATCAGTTTGACAACGCGGCCCGCGTGGTAAGGTTGGGCTGCGGGCGCTCGCTGGCCCGTCCGCGTTACAATGCGCGGACGGCGATCAAAGAGCTGGGGGCGATACTGGACGACCCAAGCTACGCAAACAGAGCAGCCGAAGTGGGCAGGCGGGTTCAACTTGAGAACGGCGCGAAGGCTGCCGTCGATGCGATTGAAGGAGTGTTGACCCGGAACTCGAATCAGTTGTTGTAGGTAGGTAAGGAGTTCGCGCCGCAGCGGCGCTCATTGCAGGCAAGATGCCTGCGCTCCCAGCCCAACTGGAAATAATCATGCTACTCGTAATTGACGCAGGAAACACAAACACGTCGCTCGGCGTTTTCAACGACAACGAACTGGTGGCGCATTGGCGTCTAACCACCGAGCGCTCGCGCACGGTAGATGAGTATGGCGTGCAGGCTCGCAACCTCTTTGCCCTGGCCGGGATTGATTTCAACGTCATCGACGCGATTGCGATCGCGTCGGTAGTGCCGCCGTTGAATTACACGCTGAAGACGATGGCGGAAACTTATTTTCATCTGACTCCGCTTTTTATCGACCAGGATATTGATACGGGGCTGCGGATACTTTACGAGCCGGCTGCCGATGTAGGCGCCGACAGGATCGTTGATGCCGTCGCGGCCATAGCGAAATATGGGGCGCCGTGCATCGTTGTTGACTTCGGCACCGCTACCACTTTCAACGCCATCAACGCCGCGGGCGAATATGTGGGCGGCGCGATCACGCCCGGCATCATGATTTCATCTGAGGCGTTGTTTGCGCGGACCGCGAAACTGCCGCGCGTGGACATCAGGCGTCCGCAAAGCGTTATTGGTTCATCGACGATCACGGCGATGCAGTCCGGGCTGTATCACGGTTTTGTCGGACTGGTGGACGGCGTGCTGCGGAAGATGATCGACGAAATCGGCGGGAGCCCACGCGTGATCGCCACGGGCGGCCTGGCTTCGCTGATTGCAACGGGTTCGGAGTTCATCGAGCTCGTGGACGAAACGCTGACGCTGGAAGGCCTGCGGTTGATCTACGAACGGACGAAATCTGATCCTGTGTAACGCAAACTGTTAGTTTGCGGCTTTTGGCGCTGAAGCTGCTGTGCGAGGCCAGCCAGGATCGCAAACTAACAGTTTGCGTTACAAGAACTTGAACTACTTTAACTACTTCACCGAAATCGAAGACGCATTTGTTCGCCGGCGCGGTAAGCATCTCCTCGTCAGCTCGATTGATTGGTCGCTGATCGAGACGTGGAAAGAGATGGGCGTGCCTCTGCACATCGCCCTGCGCGGAATCGAGAAGGCGTTTGATTCCTGGGAGTCGAAGCCACGCAAGCGCAGCATCAAGTCGCTGATGTATTGCGAAGAAGAAGTTGCCGCGCAATTCGCGGAGTGGCGCGAGGCGCGCGTGGGTGCGTCGGACACTGAGGCGGAAGGGAAGCAAGGTGAAGACGAGCCATCAGATCGCGTGCCGTTTTCGCGCACTGCAATTCTCGAACACCTGCAACGAGGACATCAAAATCTTTTGGCCGCGAGCGCTGCGTATGAAGCCCAACTGTTGAGAAGGCAGATAAGCAGCGATGCTTTCTCGGAAGCACTCGCGAGGGCCGTGGCACTGCTGATGGAAGTGGAGCAAGACTTCATTGCGACTTCGCAAGTTGAAGCGCAGAAGCTGGAACAGTCGCTGACAGGTTTGGAGCGAATGTTGAGCGATGCAGTTGGTTTGGTAATTGAGCCGGAGCAGCTCGGTCGGCTCAAAACGGAGATCAAGAAGCAACTCAGCCCCTATCGCAAACAGATGGAGAAGCAGGTTTACCAGCAGACGTTTGATAACCTTCTGCTCAAGCAGTTGCGTGAGCAATTCGGCGTTCCGCGGCTCAGCTTGTTTTATCTTTGAGCTGGGCCAACGAGTTAGCCGCGGATTGACGCCGATAAACGCGGATCAGACAAGAGCACGGTGGGACAACATGCGGTAACGAATTGCACTCCCTTCTGTGCGTCCCCTGTGTTCTCTGCGTCTCGGTTGTAACCAACCGTTCATGAGATTCACCACGGAGACACAGGGAACACAGAGGACGCACAGAGGTGGTTCAAGTGGATTTCGCTTTCGTGATCCGCGACAGTCCGCGTTCATCCACCTCTCGTTCTCCACATGAATATGGAATCTACCCAAGACGAACAAAAGACACTCGAAGTGAAAATCGAACGGCTGCTGCCCGGCGGCGTTGGCCTGGCCCACGCCGAGGGCCTGACGCTATTTGTGTCGCTGGCCGCGCCGGGCGACACGTTGCGCGTCAAGATCGACCGAGTCTCCGGCAAGGTCGCCTTCGCTTCGATTGTTGAAGTGATCGAACCGTCTCCGGTTCGCGTCGAACCCCCTTGTCCTTACTTCGGACTCTGCGGCGGCTGCGATTTTCAACAACTAAATTACGAGGCACAGCTCGCAGCAAAAGTTGAAATTATTCGCGACTGCCTGCACCGCATCGCCCAAATCGGCACGATCGAGACACCGCTGGAGATCCCGATTCATGCTTCGCCCAAGCCGTGGCAATATCGCGCGCGCGCTACCTGGCAGTTTGACAGGTCAACGGATCGGCTGGGCTACTTCATCCGTGGCTCGAATGATGTTTGCGACGTTGAAGCTTGCGCCGTGCTGGTTCCGGAGTTGCAGCAGACGCTCGAACAATTGCGAGCAGAGATACCGTCAGGGCAGTTGCCGAAGCATATCGACGCGGTTGCCGGCGACGAAGGTGTTTCGGTAGCGGTTAGAAACGCCGAGGTCAGCGGCCATAACGCGCCCACCATCAGCCGCCACATCGGAGATGAGACGTACCACTTCAGCGCCGAGGGCTTCTTTCAAATCAATCACGACTTGCTGGAACCACTAATTGAGGCGGCCCTGGGTGACGCAAAGGGAGACACAGCGGTCGATCTCTATTGCGGCGTCGGGTTGTTTACGCTGCCCCTGGCGCGTCGTTTTGCACACGTGATCGGCATCGAAGCAAACCCTCTGGCGACTGATTTCGCCCGCCGCAACCTGACTCCAAGCAGAGGCCCGACCGTCATGGAGGGCTCGGAATATGACGTCAGCGCGACCCGCGGAGCCGCCCAGATCGTGACAGACGACAAACTAAAGTTTGTCGAACAGATCGTCACCGCGCGCGTCGGTGATTGGTTACGCCTGCACGCAGCCGAAGTTGGCCCAGTTGATTTTCTGTTGCTAGATCCGCCGCGCACTGGCGCGGAAAACAAAGACATCGCCGGGATACTCGCGCTCCGTCCGAAGCAAATCTCTTACGTCTCCTGCGACCCGGCCACGCTCGCTCGCGACCTCAAAAAACTAATCTCGGGCGGTTATTCGCTTGACTCAGTCACAGCATTTGATATGTTTCCGCAGACCCATCACGTGGAAACTGTCGCGCGCTTGTCCGCCACAAGCGTGATTTAGAGTTACGAAGTCACGAAGCCTCTGGATTCGTCGTCGTCCAATCACTCCGCTGCGTTCTCGTCCGATCGATGCAGCAACGTCTTCACAACAAACTCTTTCATTCGCATCCACTGGCGCAGCTTGCCGGCGCGTTTGCGTTAGGCACTCTCGCGCACTCCGTTTTCGCGATCCCATTAACCCTTCTTGTTCTTATCGCTGGCTTAGCTTCCGTGCTGGGGCTTGCCGCCTTGACTGGAAAACGATTCGGACTCGCCGCGATTCTCGTGACCCTCGCGACGTTCGGGTTGGGCGCTGCGCTGGCTTCAATTGAAAAGACACGCATCCCCTCGAATCAACTCAAGCGCATGCTCGATGAGAAGGCAATTGCGTTAGGTGAGCCAGTGGAAGTGACCGGGGTGTTGGAACGCGAACCGGAGATTGCGCCGGAGCGTTGGTATCTCAACCTGCGTGCCGAACGTATCAGGTCGCATGGCGGCGAAAGGGAAGTGACCGGCGTGGTGACCTTGCTGCTTCCGGTTGCTTCCGCGTCGAACCGAGAAGAGCTTGACCAACTCGATCTTCGCCATGGTGCACGCATTCGCGTGATGACGCGGCTCGAACGCAGCGATGATTTTCGAAATCCGGGTGTTTCACCATTCACTGAATATCTGGACCGGAAGGGTTATGACGCCACCGGTTTCGTTAAGAGTCCCCTCCTGATCGAGCGACTGGAGAACACGCGCGTCTTTCTGCCGCTGGCCTGGCTCTACGAATGGCGTCGCAACTTGCAAGCGGAGATCGACTCGCGGTTCTCAAAAGAAACAGCGGGCGTCCTTGACGCCACTCTGCTGGGCAATCGTTACAACCTTTCGCGCGCGACCTCGGAGCGGTTTCGCGAGGGCGGGACGTTTCATGTGCTGGTGATCAGCGGTCTGCACATTACATTTCTCGGCGGGCTAGTTTTCCTCGTCGCACGCAGATTGACGAAAAACAAAACCGCACAGTTTTCACTTTCCATCGCCGTCTTGTGGGGCTACTCGCTGGCCGTAGGCGCCGAGTCGTCAGTCGTGCGTGCAGCGCTGATGTTTACGATTGTGTTGCTCGCGCCACTGGTTTCGCGCCGGGCTACCTCGCTCAACGCTTTGGGCGGCGCCGCCCTGGCCCTGCTCGTTTGGCGGCCAAGCGATCTGCTCGACCCATCGTTTCAACTTACATTTGCTTCCGTCTTGGCAATCGTAATCCTCGCCTGGCCGATAGTTCAGAAAGCCTCCGAGATTGGCTCCTGGCGACCGACGCGCGAAACGCCCGTGCCCCCATCGGTGTCAGCGTGGCTGCAAACAATTTGCGAAGTTCTTTTCTGGAGCGAACGCGAATGGCGGCGCGAACTCAAGCGCACAAACTACACTTGCAAGCTCTTCAAATCGCCACTCGCGAAAACGTTGGAACGATTTCACCTGCAACGCCCGCTGCGTTACGCATTTGCCGCGACGGTGGTTTCCCTGAGCGTGCAGATCGCCTTGCTGCCTTTGCAGGTGGTTTACTTTCATCGACTCTCGTTAGCCTCGCTGGTGTTGAATATAAGCGTCAGCGTACTCATGGCTGGGGTTGCGATTGCCGCGACGGTTGGGTTGCTGCTCGCCCAGATCAGTTCCGCACTCGCCACGCCCTTCATAAGTCTGACGAATGCTCTTAACTGGCTGATGATTCACAGCGTAGATCCCTTCGCGCGCGTGGGGTGGGCTTCGATTCGGTTGCCTGAGTACAGCGGCTGGGCCAGCGTCGTTAATGGTTTCTATTATCTTCCTCTGGTGGTGCTGGCTGTGTTGCTGGCGCAGTGGCAGCCGTTGAGCCCTCCGTCGTCGCATGCGAAGCCTTCGCAACGAAGCGCGAAGGCGGCGTTCAATCGAAGCCGATTCACGTGGTTCACGTTTTCTGCGCAACTAATCGGCGTCGCGCTAATGGTCTTCCATCCGTTTAGCGCGGCAGCGCCGGACGGAAAACTGCGGATAGATTTTCTCGACGTTGGCCAGGGAGACGCAGCGCTCGTCACGATGCCCGACAACACCACGTTTCTGATTGATGGCGGAGGGAAGCCGGGGCTGTTTCGCGAAAGCTTCGCGGGCGAAGGCGGCGAAGGTGGCGATGGCGCGTTTGAACGCGATACCCGAAGCATCGGCGAGGCGGTGGTGTCGGAGTATCTCTGGTGGCGGGGGTTGGACCATGTCGACTACCTCGTCGCCACCCACGCCGACGCCGATCACATTGATGGATTAAACGATGTGGCCCGGAACTTCAGTGTGCGCGCAGCGCTCGTCGGCAGGATGCCGCTTCGTGATCCCGAATATATGAAATTCTTAAACACGCTCGCCGCCAGGAATGTTCCGGTTTACCCAATTGGCGCGGGTGATGTTTTGCGCGTGGGGAGTGCATCGGCAACTGTGCTATGGCCATTGGCTGTCGGCAATGTGGACGCACCCTCAACGAACAATGATTCGGTCGTGTTCCGCATCCAGTTTGGCAACACTTCGATTTTGTTGACCGGCGACATCGAAGCCCCGGCAGAGCGTGCGCTCGTAAAACGCAATAGCGTTATCGTGAGTCTTCCGACAAGCGGCACAGAGACGAGCGCCAGCCTGCGCGCCGACGCAGTCAAGGTCGCGCATCACGGCAGCAAGACTTCATCATCGGCGGAATTCGTCGCGGCAACGGGCGCACGCCGGGCGATCATTCCTGTGGGCCAGACGTCAATGTTCGGGCATCCGCATCCAGAGGTCATCAAAAGGTGGCTTGCCAGCGGTGCGCAGGTGTTGACGACGGGACAGGAGGGAATGATAACGGTGAGCACGGATGGCCGCGGTTTGAGCGTTAGTTCGTTTGTCAGGAAAGCTACGGTTCCGTGAGTTCCAACGGCATCGCCAAATGGGTGCTTACTCAGGATCAGGAGGTGTGTAAAGTTCGATGGCGGCGCTGCCGGGTTTGTAGGTATGCAGGACGCCGAGCGGTGGCGAATAGATATGAATCGTGACCATGTCCTGTTCGCTGACGTCGGGGTTGCCCAGTTGGTGGATGTCGGGAACGTCGGAACCGGTAACTGCGCCCGTCAGATATTCACTGGCCGACTTGTATTCCAAACCGCTCGTGCCGTCGTAAGTAAAAGTTGTTTCCCACATGGTGCCTTCGCAGACTCGCACGCCGCCATGCGAACCGTTGTGATCGTGAATTGGAGTGCGCTGGCCGGGACGCCAACACAACACCAGCATCTCGACGTGACTGTTGCGGCAAACCAGATGTCGCCAATAGTTTCCTTCCTTGAAGCCGCGGTAATGGGCTAAATCCTCAGCAGACACTTCCGTATTCTCCAGCCAGTCGTAAATTTGTTCGAGGGTGGGCGCGCTCGTCTGCGACTCCAGTGTTGATACCAGGTCCGGCCAGGAAAGCGGGGCGTGCGAACCTCCTGCGGAATCAATCGTGTCTGTGCTATCGAGGTAAGTTGACAAGGCTGCGGTCTCCTGCCGGATCAAATTGTATTAATCGCTTCGCGGATTGCAACGGGGCGGCTTCGTTATAGACTCCCGCAGAAACGTAGTCAAGACGTGCGAAGTTTTTAGTACTGGGTCCGATTCAAAGTGGCACGGGCGTCCCGCCCGTGAATCATGCGCAAGATGCACATGCCACCACTGTCGCCGCAAATAGACGTGACCAGTAAACGCCAGAACTCAACCTAAAGGTTGTACTCTGAACGCCTGAATGCAATCTAGCGAAAGACGAATTTGATTCGGGCATTCACCATTCGCGGATGGCCGAAGTGGGTTCCCGAAAATGGATTGCCGAAGTTGTAAACGAAGCGCCGGTTGGCAATATTTTCCACTCCAATTTGAGTTTGTATCGTCACCCGCTTTTCGCGAAACAATTGGAATCCGCCACCAAGGTCGAGGGTGGTCCACGGCTTCACCCTCCCGCGCTCGAAGTTAACCAGATCGGCTCCGGGGCGGGAGCGCAATTCGTCCAGTTCATCATCATCGACCTCCAGGGGCACGCCGCTCTCATATCGTCCTGAGAAAGAAACCCAAATGCCCTTACTCCGCAATTGATAGGTCAACCCAAATGCGCCCGAGTTTCTGACGTCCTGGTCCGGAATAAAACGCGTGCCGGGTCCAATCTCGATCACCTCATCGGTAAGAAAGAGCCCTCCGTTGATCGGCCCGATTTGCACTATCCGCGCGTTGCCATAACTGAGATATCCGGACCAACCCTTGCGCTGGGGTACGTCGAGCCTCACGTCGACGCCGCGCGCAAACCCTTCGGCCACACTATTCGGGAAGATGATGGTGGTGTTGAAGAACACATTCGGGTCGTCGTAGTTGCGGAACGATCGCGACCAGTAAGCCGCGTCGAGACTCATGAATCCAAAAATATCCTGAGCAAACCCGGCTTCCCAGGCTGAGACCCTTTCCGCGCGCACAGCAGCGTTGCCTCCGCCCGCGGCTGTGGCAAATGGAGAAAGACGGCGCGCTGCTTCGGAGGATGCCAACAGCAGATTCTCGACTTGCGCCGGCATATACAGGCGATCGAAGGAACCGCGCAACGCTGTTTTCGACTTCGGCACGAAATAGACGACGCCAAGTCGTGGGCTCAGTTGCTGTTCGGAGACGAGCAGGTTGGAATAGTCGTAGCGCACGCCGGCGTTGACAGTGAGATTTCTAAATAGTGAAAAGGTGTCCTGCGCGTAAGCCGAAAACTGTCCACGCGTTTTGCGATCGCTAAACAGAAATGGATGCGCCCGATCAAACTCCAGCGCGGCCTCGCTGATGTTTGCCTCTTCGGCCTCCTCGCGGTCGGTCACGGCAAAGGAAAACTTCTCCCGCAGCGAGACTCGCGAAGCCTCGAAGCCCAGTTTGACGACATGGTTGTTTTGAGATCGCGTCAACCCTGCGATGATTCCTAGACGCGAGTTGCCGCGATCCTGGCTCGCGAAGAGCGGAGTGTCGAAACTGCTGCCAAAGAGCTTCGACGTGTTGGCCTGGCGGTAGAGAGCCAGATCAGTAACTGTCGCGGAAGACCAAAGCCGCTGCCATCGAATCGATTGACGATTGTCGCGCAATTCCTGACGCTGGCGCTGGCCCGCAAGCTCCTGCTCGCGGTCGTTGGTGATGTGAAAGTCAGCGCCGCCCGCGGCGAAAGTAAATAAAACGGAGTCGTTCGCGGTGGGCTGCCAATCCGTTCTCAGATTCAACCCGAGTGTTCCACCTCGATTGTTGAAATTGCCCGGATCCACCGGGTCTAGAAAACGTCCCGACTGCTTTCCGGAAAGACTTGCCAGCAAACCGAGCTGCTTCGTGAGGCCTCCGCCGAGGGTCGCGTTTATCTGTCTCGAATTGAAGCTTCCGCCGCCGAGACTTAAGTCACCGGCAACGGACGATCCCTTGACTGACTTCGATTGAATGGCGACGACAGCACCCGATCGACCGCCAAACTCAGCCGGAATACTCCCGGTGATTACATTCAAGGAGCGGATCGTTTCCGCGTCGAATGCATTGCCCGAGACTACGTCGAGCCGATCGGTAACCGGCACGCCGTCCACGACGTAGAGAATGCCGTCGTCTACGCCGCGGACGTGGAGCAGCCCATCGTTTTCGACGCGCCAGCCGGGAGTGGTGGCAATCACATTTTGGAGATGGCGACCCGCGCCGGGAGTGCGTCCGATGAAGGTTTCGTCCAGAGTTGTGGACGAGCCCGAGGAACCAGACTGAACGAGTGTTTCGGCGGCGGTTACGTTTAAAGTTTCGCTGACGCCGGCGATATTGAGATGAACGTCATTAACCAGCGGCAGGTTGGAGCGGATGTTTACTCCCGCAATGGCCGTTTCAAAACCGGCAGCGGTGACTCGCAGCGTGTAAGAGCCGAAGGGGACATTGGTGAACACGAATTCGCCGAGGGCTCCGGTATTTGCGGAGGCCTTGAAACCAGTAAGAGTGTTTTCAAGGGTGACGCTCGCGTTGGAAACAAGCGCTGCGGTCGGGTCGCGGACGATCCCTTTAACTGTGCCGATCTGAATTTGAGCGGAGGCCGAACTAGCCAGCAAGAGCACGACTAGACCTAACACGACGCGGGTGCTGCGCATGATTCAAGCTATAACCTCGATTGAATCGATTTGGCAATCGCAAATCACAATCACGAGCGGTATGAGGTCAGTACCACCACGCGTTAGCGGGTGGGTGCTACTCGGAGTTGCTCACGCGATAGTCTTAGTTGCGCGGCGAAACCCACGCGCTACCGCGTCGTGGTACTGACCTCATACTGGGCAGGTC
>JANMVC010000228.1:0-6605 GCA_031392315.1 Pyrinomonadaceae bacterium
GAAAACCACGCAAGCCCACTCCACTTTGGCGCACGCTGATCAAAGCCCGGGCATATTCCGCTTCGACCTGAAACAACGTTCGTTGCGCGATGAGCACTTGCGGATAGGAGGCGGCCATTTGCCGGAAACTCGAAACGTACATTTCATAGGCCTGTCGCGCGCGCGGCAACACCTGCGTCCGATACTTTTCCGCCATCTGCGCGGCGTTTCGATACCCACGAAAAGCCAAAGCGAGCCGCGAACGCAACACTAACTGCAATCGTTCAAGCTCACGTTCGGCAATTGCCAGCTCCGCCTCGGCCGCCGCGATCCCACCTTGATTGCGATTGAAAATCGGCACATTGACGCCAACTTCCACGACGCCTTCCGCGCCAATTTTTCGGTTGTCACGATCCAGCCGCTCGTTGTTGTAAGCCACACCTCCGCGCACAAACAGGTCAGGTATTCGTTCAGCCCGAGCCCGGGCGACAACCGCGCGCGCACGCTCAACGCCCGCTTGCGCTGTCCGAATCTCCGGGCTCTCGCGCAAAAGGGTCGCGCTGATCGCTTCCTGATCAAAAGAGCTACCGGCATC
Source organism: Pyrinomonadaceae bacterium (assembly GCA_031392315.1). Classification (GTDB taxonomy): domain Bacteria; phylum Acidobacteriota; class Blastocatellia; order Pyrinomonadales; family Pyrinomonadaceae; genus PSRF01. The sequence continues at coordinate 575 of JANMVC010000228.1, forward strand.
TTCAAGAGTGCCGGCCAGCCGCGCCGGCTTCAGGCCGGGGTTATTCACCATGGCGGCAAGCGTTCGCCAAACTTCTTCGCGATCGTTTTGCGCCCGCAGCAACTCAATCTCCGCCCGCTGTGCTTCAATTTCAATTTCGAGTTGGTCCGGCCGGTCGGCCTGGCCGACGTTGTAAAGCTCCTTCGTTATCGCGACCGCTTCGTTTGCCAGTTGCGATAGATCGCTTCGCAGATCGAGAAGTCTCTGCGCGCCCAGCGCTTCAAAATAGAGCATGCGAATCGAGTTCATCACGCGCAGCCGTTGCGTTTCCGCCAGCGACTCGGCCTGCTCCTTCTCGCGTGCAAAGATGCGCCGGCTCTTGCTGAGCTTGCCGCCCAAAGGGATCATCTGTTCCACGAAGATTCCATGCTCGCTTGTCTCGCCCATGGCCCGGAAAGAAAGTTCCTCGCCGAAGTAGCCCACGACGGGATTGGGAAACAAACCGGCCTGGCGCCGACGTCCTTCCGCGGCGCGAATTCCGGCATCGGCCTGGGCCAAGGTCGGGTTGTTCTTGATGGCCATGGCTTCTAAGTCTTCGAGTCGTAGCACCGGTTGGCTATCGATTGACGGATCAGGCCTTAGACCGGGCGCTGGCGTAGCAGCCGGCATCTCCATAGCGGGCGTCATCACGTGGCCCTGGCTCGGCGTTGACGACGGGAAAGGCATCTGCATTCCCGGCGTCATCACGTGGGCCGGACTCGGCGACGCTGACGGCATTTGCATGCCGGTGGTCATGACATGAGGACTCGGCGAAGGCGAAGGTCGCGCTCGGGTCACCCTTCTCGCAGGTGCTCGCCGGCGTGTAACCCGCTTCTTCCGTGGCGCCGCTTTCGCTTTTGGTTTCGCCGCCGGCTTCATTTTCGACATGTCATGCCCTTCATGCTGCGGCAAAGCGCTCACGCCCAGCACAAACACCATTGCCAATGCGCATACCGCTCGCAGCGCCATTCTCAAATTTCCACGCCGGTTCATGGTTCCCCCTTCGTTTGTCAGGCCAAATCCTGACGATGGTCCAGATACGATTTGAATGAATAGGAAGCAACACAGAACACTGCCTGCGTCGCGATCACGAATGTGATGCGGAGGGTACTAGAGGCGGAAGATGTTAATGAGGAGATGCCTGGGAACTGTTTCACCCGGCGGCCCATGCGCTCTTGAGGACAAGACCGCAACCGAAGTAGCGACGACCGGTTCAACTGGGGACGCCGCGGGCGGAATGTTCAAATCGAAAGAGCGTTTGACCGTGTCTGCGAACCTCAAGGTAGCGCCGGTCGGAGTTGTCCCCGAATGAATTGTGCAATGTGAACAGGCTTCCGGAAGTTGACTCAGGGCTATTTTGCCGAGGTTCGTGGTTGCAGGTGACTCCGGTTCTGAACTGTCCCCGTGATGCATCGCGCCATGGCCCATCGCTTCATGCGCCATCTGCTCGTGCGACATCGTTGGCGTAGAAACTTGCGCTTCACACGACACGGATTCCGATTGGAGATGCGGACACAGCGCGGCGATTAGGAAGCTGCCGCCCTGGCTGAAAAGCAGAGCAGACGCAAGAACAATGTTAACCAAAAACTGCTTAGGCATAAGTATCGCCCGCGCTCAACATCGGAAGTAGTCTTTCGGGGGTGTTGCTGAATATAGCATACGTGTTGTTGCGCCCCAACCCGCAGGTACTGCTTCATTTTGCTTGGCGTTCTTTGCGAAACCTTTTCTCAGAAGGCCAGCAGATTCAACTTTCCCGCCTTGCCTGGATTCCGTTATCCGGCATAATGGCCTTCCCTCGAAGGAGAACTGAACACATGAAACTCTTGTTGTTGTCGTTGCGCGCCGCGGCGTTATTGACCTTGGGCCTTTTGGCTCTCGGCTGTAGTCGAAGCGGCTCGCCCGCTACGGATAAAACCGCTCGATCAATGTCGCCAGCGCAGCCTGCGTTGATCATCCAGCCGGGCAAGTCTCCCGCCGGCGTAGACAGCCGTGAGCCGGAGCTTACCGCGACCGCCGATGGCCGCATCATTCTAAGCTGGGTCGAGAAGACCGGAGAAAAGCGTTACGCCCTGCGCTTTGCGACTCGTGATGTTGGCGACTGGTCCACAGCCAGCACCGTTGCGGAAGGCGACAACTGGTTCGTTAACTGGGCCGACTTCCCTTCCGTCATCGCCCTCGCAGACGGCTCGCTCGCAGCTCACTGGCTGGTGAAGAGTGGCACGGGAACTTACGCCTACGATGTGAACATCGCGCGTTCCAAAGATGGTGGCAAGACCTGGGGCAAGCCGGTTGTGCCGCACACCGACAAAACGCAAACAGAGCACGGCTTCGTTTCCCTGCTGCCGCTCGCCGATGGCCGCGTGGGCGCTGTCTGGGTTGATGGCCGGAATCTCAAGGATGTTAAGGAGTCACACGATGAGGACGCGCCGCTGCCGGTGAGCATGGTCCTGCGCTATGCGGCCATCGATGCCGAAGGCAAGCTTTCGGATGAAGTGCAACTCGACGACCGCGTCTGCGAGTGCTGTCAAACTTCCGCCGCGTTAACTTCGGAAGGCGCGATCGCCGTCTACCGCGACCGCTCTGAGAAGGAGATCCGCGACATCCATGTCGTGTCCCGCCAGCAGGGCAACTGGACCGCGCCACAGGCCGTGTACGCCGACAACTGGACCATCAACGGGTGTCCGGTGAATGGTCCTTCAGTTTCCGCCGATGGTCGGAAGGTGGTCGTCGCCTGGTTCACCGGAGCCAACGATGCTCCGCGAGTGAAAGCGGCGTTTTCAAACGATGCGGGCCGGAGTTTCGGCCCAGCTATCGAGGTAGACGACGGCGAAACATTGGGACGAGTTGACGCGTTGTTGCTGCCCGATGGTTCTGCGCTGGTGTGTTGGCTCGCGGGGAATGCTGAAGGCGGCGCAATTAAAGTCCGGCGAGTGCGACCGGACGGTTCGCTGGATCCGCCGGCGGTCATCGCCAAAACTGACATCTCGCGCTCAAGCGGGTTTCCGCGGATGGCGCGTCGCGGAGACGAGGTGCATTTCGCCTGGACCGAATTCGGCAAGCCAGCTTACGTCCGCACCGCCACGGCAAATATCAGCTCTTTAGCGGGCAACGGGAATCGTTCAAGCAGATAGCCGGAACTTAAGCAACGGACTTAGAAATCTGACCGGCAAACTAAAAAACGAGGGCGTCTTCCGTTTTGACTCAACCACGGAAAACGCCCTCGCTCTTTTGAATAACTAGCCAGGTAATTAACTAGCTAGTCTTCTTCTCTTTCATCTTCATCTGACACGAATCGCCCTTGCAGCAACCTCCATCTTTGTCTGAATGCTGCTTCGCGTGATCCTTGTTTGCGTGATCTTTGTTCGCATGGTCCTTCATGGAACACGAATCACCCTTGCAGCAGCAGGAGGCCATCGCGCAGCACGATTCGCCTTCCTTGTGTGCCTTGTCCTTGTCAGCGTGCTGCGTCGCGTGATCCTTGTTCGCATGGTCCTTCATCGAACACGAATCGCCATTGCAACAGCAGGAAGCCATTGCGCAACACGACTCCGCTTTCTTCTCCTGATCGGTTGGCGCTGGGTTCTGCGCCAGAGCGGCGCCTGAAAGTAAGAGGCCAATTGACAGCACCAGGCCGCCAGTAAGTCGTTTGAAGTTTTTCACCTTATTCTCCTATCTTGAAAGAAATCATTGCCTGGAGTATTGGCTGCGGTTTAGCGGCGAGGCCGCTGGAATTCACCCAGACTAATACTCGGTAAGACAGACTTTTCACTCTGTCGCGCGGAGAGAGACAGACAAGCAGTGCCTGCCCTAAGCAGATTTCTAAATCAGGAAAACGCAGCAGCGCAGGTAGGTGTGCCCGCGATTGGGTAGTCGAGGTGGTCGCGCCCGAGCCGTTACTTGCTCGACGCCGTTTGCCAGAGGCTGGGTTGCCCTGGCGACTGCCAAACTAGCGCGAGCATTGTCTTGCCCAGAGTGCGATAAGGCGGCAGTCGGATCGGCGGCCAAGGGACAGTCCATCATTGACGACGAGCCGCCGCCCAATGCCAGAGTCTTCGTGTTCAGTAACAACGGCTTCGAGCTATGGAAGCTCAATGAGCCCTGGGAAACGGGCGACTTACCGCCGTGTTTTGCTTGCGAGCCTCGCTTAACACCCTGACCGTGAGCCGCGCAGCAACTTGCCGAACGACCGGCAGCACAAGCATCGGCGCTGACAACAGAGGCAGCAGAATCAGTGTGATGATCGAAATTGGTTGAGGCGGCGGCGACGTTGTTCTCGCAGCCCAGGAGGCAGGCGGCACCCGCCATCCAGAACGCGACCATGAATGCCAGTGTGACCCTAATCAGCCTGAATGAAGTCAGTAGTTTCATCCCAATTGAGTGTAGCCGTTTGCCGGTAAATCTGTCGAGCTGCCGGATTAAGTCCTCGATTCGTTGCACACCTGCGATGGAAGCTGGAATCACTGGACACGTTTGGAGATTGCGGGAGCTTCTAGAAGCTTAAGGTAAGAGCCCCGGAAGGACCGTTGTAAAAGAGGGTGCAGTGTTGAAGGAAATCTCGTCCAATTAGTGCTACTAACCCTTGAGCAGCTAATTCAGCTCCCATAGCACGCGGAACATCAACCCTTATTCCGCCTGCCACCTCAATCAAAACAGGATAAATATTTTGGGGTGTCGTGTGTGAAGCCGATACCATATTCCCAGTATCAATCACCGGCAACTGTAGACGTTGGGCAACTCCGTTGTCGATGCAGGTTCCCGATGCTCCCGTATCGATTAACGCCAGCCCTGCCTCAGGGTTAGGAACGGATAGGCCCTGTTGCATCAGTTGATCTGCTATCGCCGACGCGACACTGACTACAACCTGAACACACGGGCCACGCTCAAGCATTGCGAGTGCCGAGCAATTGGTACGACTTGTCCGCTCGGTGTTTTCCCTTGAGCGTTAAGCTGTAAATGGAGTATTGGCACGAAGAATACCGAGAGTGAGAGCCGGAACGTTAAGTTCCTCTTGCTTTTCTTGTACACGGCGCACAAGAAACGGGGTAAGACCAAACTGTCTGGCGCCCGCACTAAGAGCCTCTTCGATGGTGTCGAATGCCCCAGCAAGCTCCCGCTCTTTCACTAGCGCAAACTTACCAGGATATTTCTTGAGCCATTCGGCAAGGTTCTCGGCGTAGAATTCGCGTTCTTGTTCTAGCATGATGAGTTGACCCCTTTGGGGGATAGGACATTATACCAACTTCCCAGCGATAGCAACACAGTGGCGGGGCAGTGCTCTAAAGGCTTTTGACCAACACACTACCGCAGCACTACCAGCAATTTGCGCCGTGCCTGAAACGTAACAAAGCTATAGTACGATTACAGACTTCAATAACAGCAATCGGGGGGATATCAGCATGGAAATCGACAAAGACCACATCGTGACCCAGGAGGAAACGGGGGAGCCCGCAGCGATAGACCAGGTCGAAGAACGCGTCGAAGCGGAAATGAAGAAACTCAAAGGCGAGGCAAAGCGACTGGTTGCCGACGGTTTACAGGATCCGGAGTTGGCCCGCGAAGGCGACCGGCTGAAAGAGGAAGGCGAGAAGGAATTGAACGAGGCGAAAGACTCAGCCTAACAATTCAGGTTCGCGAAGCGTCGTAAACGAGAAAATCATTCTCCAGCTTTTTGGGCCAGTGCTTGCTCTATCGCCTCCCTAATTTGCGGCGGCGTGTTCGTCGGGTTGAAGCCGACAAATCGCTTAAGAATCTTGCCGTCGCGCGATATCACAAAGCTCTGCGGAATCGAGTCGCGACCCTGCATGAGTCCGAGGGCCACTTCGTTGGTAGCCCAACCCACCCGATAGGTCATTTCAAAATCGCTAACGAAGGCGCGCACCTTGGCCGCCGAGTGTTCCGGCTCCTCAGTCGAGAGGCCAACTATCTCCAGTCCTTGCGAACGAAACTCTTTGTGGAGTTTGACCAACTCCGGAATCTCCGCGCGACATGGACCGCACCAGGTGGCCCAAAGGTT
>JANMVC010000313.1:0-4140 GCA_031392315.1 Pyrinomonadaceae bacterium
TTTCACGACGATTGCGCTCGCCGTCACGTTGGTCTTCAAAGCGGACGTTGACGCTCAGAGCGGCGCGTATGCCACCGGCGTTTTGGTCTTAATGACAAGCGCCGCGATTGCGGTGACGCTGGCCCAACGCCGCCGCGGCCAAACCTGGATTCCGTTTCTGGTGATCTCGGTCGTGTTTGCTTAAACCACAGTGCAAAACATTCACGAGCGCCCGGAAGGGATTAAGATCGCCTCGCTGTTCATTCTGGGGATCGTCTTTGCCTCGCTCTTCTCACGCGTCTGGCGCTCCACTGAATTGAGAGTCGAGCGCGTGGAGCTCGACGACCTGGCCCGGGAGTTTGTGCGCAAAGCGGCGGCGGGCACAGTGCGCATTATCAGCAACCGCCGCGACACCGGCGATGAGAGCGAGTATGACCTGAAAGAGAAAGAGAAGCGCGACGATAACCACATTCCCGCGGCGGAACCGATTCTTTTCTTTGAAGTCAGGCCGGGTGATGCTTCAGAGTTTTCTGGTGTGCTTCAGGTTTGCGGTGAACGAGTGGGTGCGCATCGCGTGTTGCGAACAGATTCCCCGGCGGTGCCAAACGCGATTGCGGCGTTTCTACTTTTCATCCGCGATGAGACAGGGAAACTTCCGCACGTCTATTTTGGTTGGAGCGAAGGAAATCCGGTGACGTATCTCATGAAGTACATCGCGTTTGGCGAAGGCGACACAGCGCCCGTCACCCACGAAGTCCTGCGCCAGGCCGAAAAAGATCCGGAACGACGCCCGATCGTTCACGTTGGCGGGTAAGATCCATCTCATCTGTGCGTCGAGTGCCCCAGATCACCATCGCGGTCCGCGTTGGCGGCACCACAGCGGGCGCCGCGCTTTATTTTATCCGAAGAAGTGTTAGGACTTATCTGGGCTTCAACCTGCGATGAATCGCTTCCGCGGCCACTTGCTCCGCTAACATCAATCCCTTAGTGAATTTCAGGGGAGACCTAAGGGAGCCAGCCGGGCAACGCCGCGGCCTGCTTCACCCATGTCGTCATCTGCTTTTCGTCGAGTTGGTCGTCTTCGTAGATGTCGATCCAGCGCGCGTCCTTGCTCTTCGGCGTGCTACCTGGCGGGACGGGTCGCAGCGACGTGCCACTGAAGAAGGTTACCTTAACGTAGCGCGTAAGGACGTGAAACGACAAGAACCAGCCTTGGCCCTCGATGCCGTAAAATGGCGAGTTCCACTTCACCGCCTTGCGCACTTTGGGCGCGTTGCGCACGATGATCGCGTCGAGGCGCTTTCCGAGGTCGCTCTTCCAGCCCGGCATCGCCGCGATATACGCCTGCACCGGAGCGTCGCCGTCGGCCTTCGCGATTTGCGGGTTGCCGCCTGAAAGGAGCACGACGCCCTGCTCGTTTTTTCGCAGCTTGGTTGGCTTGGTCTCTTTCCCCCCTGGCTTGGTCCTCGCGTCTCGCTTCGCCTTCGCGCCTGATTTTGGTTTCTTCGCTGGCGGGCCATTGTGGGCCACCGCGGCTTTCACGAGCGACTTGAAAGCACGTGCGTCGACCCGCTCGCCTTCATGAATGTCGATCGCCCTTCGCGTGTTGCCTGCCAGGCTGGAATTGAACAGGCGCGATGGGTCTGGGATGCTGGCGCCCTGGGCAAACGTGAGTTTCACGACCTTCGTGTAGGTCTCGCCGGTGCAGACGATCCCGTTGTGCGACCAGACCGGGACCCCCGTCATCGCATTCGAAGGCTTCTTCCATTTTCGTTCTTCGATCATCTTGGGGTCAGCTTCGATGATCAGTGCCCGCATGCGCGCCACGGTCTCCTCGCGCCAGTCTTTTTGCGAAGACATGTTCTTGGCCAACTTGCGTGGCTTGCTTGCGCGAGCCGGGCCCTTAGCCTTCGACTTCGAGCGTGAATATTCCTTAGCTGAATTTGATTTTGGCGATTTCATTTTTTTCGGACTCACTTTGAGAAACTCTCCTTAGTCGTTTGCGGCAGCGCCAACACGCGTGAAATAGGCTGTGGCCTGCGGATGCATCCCGAAGATTAACAAACTTTTTGCCGCGTCGCTCATAGAGTTAACACTAAATAGCGAACTCGTAGCAGTAAAACTCTCATCTCCGCACCATGAGGACGCTGCTCAGGCACAAGAGTCTTCTTGAACGGATAGAGCAACATAACGGCCAGTATGACGACGATAAGGGCTACTCGTTTGCGAGTTGAAGACATGAGAGTTACTGATTCAAGAAGGCATCCAACGGTTGAGTTAACCCGCGCCGAGCGAGCAGCATTCAATTTACATCAGAGGAAGCATCATGAGAAACATGCTATCGAGGCGTCGGGTGCAATGTGTTGTTAGGCTGTCCTCTGATTACAAAAATAGATAAGAAATAGTTATTACTTGTGCATATCATTAATACTCTTGAGGGCCTCCCGCAAGACACGTCGAAACTCTTCTGCATGCTTGAACTTCCTACCGTCTGCCAACGCTTCCCCTGCCTGAGCCTCAGAAAACCATGAGGGATTTCTCTGTTTTTCTTCAGGGGGCTGTACCTTCTTCACTAGCAAGAGAAAAGCTTGGACTTTTATCTCTATGCCCTCACCTTTCCATTCCTTCTTTTCGTGCAGATATGTAGTCAGCGGTTCATGTTCAATATCACCCGACACCCCAGCCTCCTCGAAAGCCTCTCTTTGAGCGGCGAACCATTTCTCTTCGCCAGAATCCACCTTGCCCTTCGGAAATGTCCAACGTCCTCCTGTAGTCTTAACCAATAGAAATTCGATTGATTCTTGAGCAATGCGATAACACACGGCAGCAACTTGTTCCAATGGTTGTTGGGCCTCCGGATCCGGTTTTGCTATTGGTGCAGGATTAAAAAAGAAAACAATTACGAAAATAGCCAAAGCGCCCCCGGCGCGAATCACAAGGCCGACACTTGGGCTCACCTCAAGGTTGATGAAGCCCGGAATCATAGCTGCTACGCCGGCAGCAGCTAATGAAAGTGTAATCCTGAAGACCAAAAACTGAAACGGAGATGGCGTGGGACGTACAATCGCAAGGACAAGTAGTGCAACAACAAAAGTAGCGCCGAAGATAAATGCGATGATGATTTGTGAACTTAAATGTTCCATTGAAGCTAACTCCTACAATAAAGGCCCAACGCTGGCCTTTGTATGTTGACCGAACAGCATTCAAGCTGAAGGCAAATGATTACTTGAGAAGCATGCTATCGCGCCGTCAGCTGCAAGGCTTTGTTGGGCGGCGCAGATTGAGCTTTTGGCGGAACGGCTCCAGTCGGCACAACATAAAGCTTGATTCTACCTTTCCGATCGCGACTCTTATTTTCGACTATCACAATTCTCCCGGGGTCGAGATTGTGATGAGCGATAAGATAATTCTTGGCTATTTCGGCTCGACACGCTCGACCATAAACCACAATATATCCTTGTGCTCCTGGGTAATTGCGCAATTCATTAGCGAACCTATCCAATCGATATCTCTCCTTCGCTGATGAGAGATTTGAATATTCATCGAAGAGGCGAATGGGTGGCGGTGGATCGCATATCGCCTGCGAGGCTGATGCAGTATATGGACATTCCGCATTCAGACCTGTGATCTCGACAGTAGCTGTGACCATTTCCGATCTGGTAGCGCTAACTTTGATTGACGAAGTACCTTGACCGCTGATTATCTTCCCGGCACTGATACTCCATTTGTAAGAGAGGGTCCGAGGCGGATTACCGTCCCTGATATTGGCAACAAACACGAATGGCGAAGTACAGCAATGTATCGAGATGCATTCGACGGATACCTGAGGACATGAGTTTGATGGCAGCGGGCTTGAGACTGCCAATAAAAAGCTCAAAATAAAAGAAATCTCAAAATTCATGGCATTCAGTGGATCTCGTTCCGACGACCTCCACGAAGCCGCCGAACGCTTAGCCTTCAGCTGCGGCGCGCGATCAGCATTCAGCCTGAAGGAACGAAGTTACTTGAGAAGCATGCTATCGCGCCGTCAGCTGCAAGGCTTTGTTCGGCCGCGGCTTGCCATTGGACGCTCAAGGTTGTGGAGGACAGCCTCCACGACGAAGCTGCCGGCGACGCTTCTCCGTGCAATCGTCGCAACTGGGCTCCATTGGATGAGATCTG
>JANMVC010000348.1:0-5363 GCA_031392315.1 Pyrinomonadaceae bacterium
AGCGGACGGTTGAAAGTAGCCCAGCGATTAATCGCTGGGAACAAGGTTCGGCAGAAACGAAGTCCGTGTAGCGGACGGCTGAAGACAACGTCTTTCTCTGTTCAGTCGTCCGCTTCACGGACTTATTGTTGTGCGCTTTCAAATCCCAGCAGTGAACTGCTGGGCTATTCTCATTCGTCCGCTGCGCGGACTGATCGCGGTAATGCAAATTGCCTTATTCCTTAGCAAATCGTTGATTTTGAGCAGTTTTGGCGTCCGCGAGGACAACTAAATACTCGGAAAGATAAGTTATCCGGAGGCTTCCCTGGTTTAAAATCGCGAAAGATAAGTTATCCGGAGGCTTCCCTGGTTTATAAGTCGCGAAAGATAAGTTATCCGGAGGCTTCCCTGGTTTAAAATCGCGAAAGATAAGTTATCCGGAGGCTTCCCTGGTTTATGAGTCGCGAAAGATAACCACCCTTTCAGGGTGAGGGAGCATTGTCGGGCGAAGTTTTCCCAGGGTGTTACCCTGGGCTGGAATTAGCGAACGCTTTCAGCGTTGAAAAGAATTTTGGATGGCTCGCGATGACCCTGGGTAGTCGCTGCGCTCCAACCCAGGGCTGGAATTAGCGAACGCCTTCGGCGTTAACCCAGGGTTGCGCTCCAACCCAGGGCTGGAATTAGCGAACGCCTTCGGCGTTAACCCAGGGTACGCTGCGCTCCAACCCAGGGCTGGAATTAGCGAACGCTTTCAGCGTTAATTGCGCAAAACGAACTCCTATCATCTCACCTCCGTTTCAGCGCCTTCCAAGATTTGACGCAAACTGGCGGCGCGTGCCATCGTCTCTCGACTTCAACCTGTGCGCCGGTAGGTAGTTCCATGAGAGTCCGCGTAAAAAATAAAAGACTGAAACGGTTTCTGCATGTTGGCTGGGACGTGTTGATCATCGTCGCGGGCATTTTTTCCGCCGGCCTGGGTCTGAAAGGGTTTCTCCTCTCCAGCCATTTTATTGACGGCGGCGTGACCGGAGTCTCCATGTTGCTGTCAAGCGTGCTGGGCTGGAAGCTTTCGATTCTCATCCTCGTAATCAATCTTCCTTTTATCTTGCTTGGTTACAAACAAATCGGCAGGAAGTTTGCCGTCAAGAGCATTCTCGCGATCGCCGGGCTGGCGCTGGTGCTCGCCTTTGTGAAATATCCTGACGTCACGCCTGACAAACTCCTGACCGCAGTCTTCGGCGGCTTCTTCATCGGCGCCGGCATCGGACTCGCAATTCGCGGCGGCGCTGTGCTTGATGGAACTGAAATCGCCGCGCTACTGATCAGCAAGAGCAGTGGGTTGCTGAAAGTGGGCGACGTGATTCTGTTGCTCAACGTCTTTATCTTTGCCGCGGCGGCGTTCTTCCTCGGGATTGAGTCGGCGCTCTATTCCATGCTGACTTACTTCGCCGCGTCGAAGACGATCGACTTTCTGATCCACGGAGTCGACGAGCACACCGCAATCACGATTATCTCCGACAAGGCCGATGCGATTAGGAAAGCGATTACTCGTGACTTAAAGCGAGGCGTGACCGTCTACAAAGGAGAAGGCGGACTTGATCGCGCGTCGCAGGACATTCTTTTTTGCGTGGTGACGCGTTTGGAGATCGGTGGAGTGAAAAGGGTCGTGCGCGAAATTGATTCGGCGGCTTTCATTGTTGTCTATCCGCTTGCTGACGCGGAAGGCGGCGTGACCAAGAAAATTGGATCGCATACGTAGGCTTGAGAGTTTTGCGAGCGTCAGTGTCAGGTAACGTAAAGAGGCCGGCCAACCATACGGCGGCCGGACACTCATTGCAATTCCTTCGTTGACTCCTCCTCTTATTTCATCGCCTCAGATACAGCCGCAGCGATCACCGTGGGATTGCCCGTCGTGACGGCGGCGCCGATAGAGATCATGATTGTTGCAACTTTGATGATCTTAGCGATCTGCTCCAAATTCTTTACCGCCGCTTTCATCCGGTCCGTGCCTCGCTTGATACCGGTAAGCGTTTGAGCCACGTCAGCTACGTCGAGCTTGATTGAAAGAGCAACGAAGTCTGACGAATAGTTCCGAATAGTCCATTCCTGATTTTCCAAGTTTGTTCGCTGGCCGGGGGTTAGTTTGCTCCAATTTGCGAATCGATAGGCGCCTAACTTTTGAGCGACTTCGTTGAATTGTCTGGCGAGCTCAAAGGTTTGAGCGGCAGTTAATTTTGGCATGGGGTTCTCCTTAGCTTAGAAAGCTTCACGAAAATCGTCTACCAGCGACTTTATGGTCTGGCCGTAAGTCAGCGCTATTTTCAATGCTTCTTTCGACCCTAGTTGGTTTCGTTCTCTATAGAGCTTTTGGTGGCCTTCAGCTATTTTCGCTACTGCCTTCCCATAGGCTTCGGCCCCCGCAATCTTGTCTTGGATTTCCTTTTCGTCCTCGTCCCAAATCCGCTTCACGCGAATTATTGGTAGAGGATCCTCTACGTCTGGCTCATCCTGAGCTCTGACAATTGCGACGCGGTGGCCACCTTGAGCTAGTCCCGTTTGGCGCCGTTGAGCAACCATCCTTCTCATGTAATCGCCATATTGAAGAATGCTGGTGCTGTAATAACTACGCATTTGTTCGCGCTCGTTCTTGAGTTGAAGAACATACTTCTCCGCAATAATGCGTTGCAGCGCGTAGGAGATGGTCTTGATGTTATTGTTGTTTTCTTCCAGAGCGTTTTTGAGTTGTTTGCGGCGATAACCTTCAGTGCTGGCCTTGAGAATAAAGTTGGCAATTCCCTTGATGGCGCCGACTTCGCCTGCGTTGAAGATGTTGCCGTTTGTTAGACTATTTCCAAGGCCGTCCAAGCCGTCACCGTAAGCCGTCAAGTCATCTGCAGCCAGCGCACCCATGGCCGCGAGATATTCCATGAGCACATCGTTGACCGCAATCAATGGTTCCTCAATTTCGGTAAACGCTCGGCACTCGCGCTCAAGCTTTCGAAAATCTGGTGAGCCAGGTTCTGGATGCGTTATCGCTACCAGCCGATCCGGTCGAAACTGGTTCCTTTGAATTCCCTGAAACGTTCGTTGGCGTTTGCACGAGGCGCTGAGGTCCTTAGCAAGATTCGGAAAGCCTTTCCCAATCTCGGTTGAGCTTTCAGTGAACGCACGAATTGCCTTCAGGTCGGTGCAGGCGGTGTTTATCAGTGTGAAGGATAAGAGCAGAACGAGTGCAATCGTTCTCCTGAAGAGACTGAGTTTTAGCATTGAATACCTCCAGTGATTAGGCAGAAGTGAAAGATTTGAACGGGAAACGTAAGAGCGATCGGGCAGGAAGTGGGCAGCCTGGAGAGCTGAAAGGACGCCACTCTCGCGGTCATCTTTGGAAGTGCCCGATTATTCTTAGGTCTCTATATCATATGGAGGAGGGAAGCAAAACGTTTCGAGCGCGTGAGAATAGTTCTAAGTTGAGCTTCGCGAAGTCAGGTTCACAAAGTTTTCGCAATCAGAGGCACGATTCGCCGCGGAATATCGATCGCGGCTTTGATGTGCCGCGCGTGGGTGAAGTGGCCGGCAACGTAAACACCGCGCACACTAGTTTCAAACGTTACCGGATCGTAAGCTGGAACCTCGGTTAACTTTCCCGGCTCGGTCTTCACGCCGAGTTTCTTCAACAGCGAAAGATCCGCATCGCTGCCAATCAAAACAAACACCACGTCGTTGGGAATCGTAAGTTTTTCGCCGTCTTCGGTTTTGAGAGTGACATCGTTTTCAGTGATCTCGATGATGTCTTTGTAAAGAATGACGCGCAGGTGGCCGGCCTCGATTTGCTCTTCGAGCGGCTGGCGCACCCAATGTTTCATCGCGCCTGCTTTGGGATCAGTGTTCTCCCAGTCTGCACGCCAGATCGCGAGGGTCGTGCGCGCTCCTTCCTCGGCGAGAAACAACGCGGCTTCGGCAGCGCTGTTGCCGCCGCCAACGACGAGCGCGTCTCTGCGCACATAAGCGTACGGCTCGACAAAGAGATGATGCGTCTTGGGCAAGTCTTCGCCGGGAATGTTTAGCCGGCGCGGGTGGGCCATGGCGCCGATGGCAAACAAGATTCGCGCCGCCTGGTAGTTGTGTTTGTCAGTGTGGACGCTGAAGCCTGCGGAACCGTTGTTCACGATATCTACCACGCGCTCTCCGGCGTTGATCTTAAGATCATGATCGAGGACGAAGTGAATATAGTGAGAGAGCAACTCTTCGCGCGTTGGCTTGTCGCGACAGGGTTTTAATGCGCCTTCGTCCATCTCGAGCTCGTTGGGAGTGGAGAAGAGCGTGCGGCCGACGGGGTAGCGGCGGATGGTGTCGGCGATGGTGCCTTGCTCGATGACGAGGTAGGACAGGCCTTCTTCGACCGCAGCGCGCGCGGCGGAAAGTCCGGCCGGGCCGGCACCGATGATTAGTAAGTCGAGTGGTTGAGTCATCAGATTGAAAAAAGTCCAAAGTCCAAAGTCCAAAGTCCAGAGTCAACCGGGACCGTGAGCAGGCGTTCAGAGTACAAGCTTTAGCTTGTCTTTTCTGGAACAGCAGCAAACTAAAGTTTGTACTCTAAACGCCTGATTTCAAGTTGGCGTTGACTTGGAACTTTTAGACGAACACTTCGCCGCGGGCCACGATCACCGAAGTACCACCAACACGAACTTCATCAATGGCTCCTTGCGTTCCTTTGATCTCAATGTTAATTCGGCTCGGACGATGCATGAAATCGCCTTGCTCGATTACAAATCTGAATTTTCCCTCAAGCGCATCAACATTTTGTGCGCCGTGATAGACGAGGTAAGCGCCGAGCGCGCCGGCCGCGCTGCCAGTCGCTGGGTCTTCCGCGATGTTGTCGCCCGGCGCGAACATCCGCGTGTGCGCGCGCGCCGCGCCCATCTGGATCGTCTCCCGAGTGAACACTGAGCAACCCGTCGCATTCGCGCGCTGGTAAAGTTCGGTAAGCAATCCCCCGTTAACACGACACCGGCTCAAGTCGGCCAGAGATCGAACCGGAACGGCAAGAAACGGCAAGCCAGTGGAGATCACTTGAATCGGGAGCGACTCGTCAAGGTCCTCAATCGCGAGGCCCAAGGCGCGGGCGAGATCCTCTCGATCGCCGCGGTCGTCGAGTATCTCTCCCATCACGGCCTGGCCCTGCGTCATCACCACTTGTACCGGCACGCCTGCTTCAAACTCAATATCGACCGGCAGTACGCCGATACCGATCTCGTGGTAGATGCGAGTCCAACCGTTCCCGTTCTCGGGCAGCGATACCACACCTTCGCGAGCGAGCGCGTTCCATGTGCCGACAATAGGATGACCAGCGAAAGGAATTTCTCGCGCCGGCGTGAAGATGCGCA
>JANMVC010000366.1:0-9615 GCA_031392315.1 Pyrinomonadaceae bacterium
TTCCTACTCTGTTACCCAGGGTTTCAAAGCAAACCCTGGGCTGGAATTGGCCAACGCTTTCAGCGTAAAAAGTCAGAGTCCCACGTCCTCGTTAGCTATTCTTGCTAATAATTCTCGCGACGAGTTTTGCAAGAGGCTCTATAGATTGTCCTACCGCAGGGCGGCAAGCTGAAGCTTGTACTCTGAATTACTTGAACGAGTTCCGCGTTAAATTTTGGACGTTGGACGTTAGACCTTGGATTAATCCTCAAAGACCAAAGCGTCCGCGATATTCCGTTGAGACGATAAACGCCCTCACCATCTCCGCGCGCTTGATCCGCGCCAGCGCCACCTGTTCATTACGGACATCCTCGCCCGCTACGCTGAACTGATTCATCTTCGCGAGCCAGAAGTCGAAACCCGCATAATTCGTGTCCGGCGCGTCGTTCGGATTGCGACGCAGGTAGCCGAGATATTGAATCAGCACGAAAGCCTGATTGTATTGCCGGTTGTAAACTGAACCACTGTCCGCGACACTTCTGAGCGAGGCGGCGCGGCCCGCCGTATCGCCGGCGCCGAAGGCTGCAATGGCTGCATTGCGTTCAGCCGTTGTCGGCGTCACGTCAGAATTCAGGAACAACTTGTCCACAAACTGTGCCGCGGTCATGCCGGCGGGAAACTCCGCGATAAACTCCGCCTTCTGCACCCACCGTTGCGCGAAGTCCTGCTTGTTCGTTTCCAACTGCGTTTCCCAATTGCCAACGCCAACGACTACCCCGCGACCTATCTCCTGAGTGTCACGCAAAAATTCGCGGTAGCGAGGCATGCCGCGTGGCCGTCCCACAGAGTCGGTGAACGTCTCCTTATAGAAACGGAAAACCAGGTAGCCCGTCTGTTGAAACTCAATCGAGACGAAGAAAGCGGTTGAGACGCTGGTGCGCCTCCCGTCAATGCAAGGGGCGTCTGATCCGCACGAAGTAATCTGTCCGGTCCAAAAGGCCTGGCCCCCGGCATCAGCCTGGCGGTTGAGGAAGTCGTGATAGTGAGTGCCTACGAAAGTGCCGGCATCGTCGATGACGTTGGTTGTCTGCTCTACCACATCGTCCATGATTTGAATGCTGGTGGAAGCTTGAGCGCCGAGCGACGCGCCTCCAGTCGGATTCGAGAGCGCGACGGTGAAAGCTTCGTTTCCTTCCACCTTCGAGTCTTCGTTGACCAGCACGTCAAGCGTCTTTGAAGTGTCGCCGGCAGCGAATCGCAACGTGCCGAGGGCGGTGGTGTAGTCGGCCCGCTCGATCGCTGTGCCATCGGCCGTTGCGTAATCAACAGTGCCGGCTGCCGAGGTGTCGCCGCTGCGCGTGACCGTTACGGTAACGAAGGTCACTTCTTCGATCACCGGATGGGTCGCCTGACTGAATTGGAACGTCGTGGTTGTGTTGCTGATCTTAGTTACGAACGCGTCGTCCACCCCGGCGTTTGTCCCCTGTGCCGGGTTGAGCGTCGGGAAGTTAGTCGAGCCCGTAATCCCGGCGAGGTAGATGCTGCCGGCTGAGTCCACCGCGATGGCGTTCCCCCTATCCAGGGCGCCGCCGCCGAGGTAGGTAGAGAAGAGGAGTGCCGAACCCGTCGGGTTGAGCCTCGTCACGAATGCGTCAACAGAGCCACCGCTGTACGTGGCCTGGATGGGATTGGCTGTCGGAAAGTCGGTGGAAAGGGTGCCTCCCGCGAGGCACGCGTTGCCGGCAGAGTCCAAGGCGATGTCATTGCCCGCATCCCCGTTCGTCCCGCCGAGGTAAGTGGAGTAGACGAACGCCGAGCCAGCCGCGTTGAGCTTGGTAATGAAGGCGTCCGAGGTCCCCCCGAGGGTGCTGTCGAAGGCATTGGCCGTGGGGAAGTTGGCCGAAGCAGTGTTCCCTGTAACGTGGGCATTGCCGGAAGAGTCGACGGCGATGTCCGCGCCGACGTCGTTATTGCTCCCGCCGAGATAGGTCGAATAAACGAAGGCTGAGCCAGCCGCGTTGACCTTCGTGACGAAGCCATCGCCATCGGGTGTGCCCCCGCCGAAGGTGGCCTGAATGGCGTTGACAGTTGGAAAATCGTTTGACCTGGTCTGCCCCGTGACATAGGCGCTGCCGGCAGAGTCCACCGCGATACTCGAGCCGTTTTCAAACCCGGCGGAGTCGTTGCCGCCGAGATAAGTCGAATAGACCAGCGCGGTACCCGCCGCGTTCAGTTTCGTGACGAAGGCGACCGCGCCGCCCCGGCTACTGTTGTAGGTGGCCTGGATAGGATTGACGAGGGGGAAGTTTGAAGACGTGGTGCGGCCGGTGATGTAGACGTTGTTGGAAGAGTCGAGGGCGATGCCGGCGCCAGCGTCAAAAACAGTGCCGCCGATGAAAGTTGAGTAAACGAGCGCCGAGCCCGCCGCGTTAAGTTTCGTCACGAAGGCGTCTGCGAAGCCCCCGCCGTAAGTTGCTTGGATGGCGTTGGCCGTGGGGAAATCCTGGGAATGAGTCTCACCGGCGACGTATGCGTTACCGGCGGAATCGACAGCCAGCCCGAAACACCTGTCGTCACCGTTGTTGGAGACGTCGCCGCTGCCGCCGAGATAGGTTGAGTAGACGAGGGCCGTGCCCGCCGCGTTAAGTTTCGTGACGAAGGCATCGCGCGCACCTAAGAATTGGCCGCCGCCGTAAGTGCTGTCGATGGGGTTGACCGTTGGGAAGTTAGGCGAGGTGGTTTCACCGCAAATGTAGGCGTTGCCTGAGGAGTCCACCGCGATGTCGCGGGCTTCGTCGCCGCCGCCGCCGCCTAAGTAGGTTGAGTAAACTAAGACTGGATCAATGATGAGCGGAAGCTGCGCGTCATACTCGCCCACGGTGAAGCCGACTTGTCCGTCAGCGCTGATCGAGTAGCCGCCTTCGATTGCGCGCCGCAGCCCGGCCACTTCCTGGTAAACGACAGGCTTCGGCTGACGAATAACGGTTTCGCCCAGGGATAGCAGCAAGTCGCCCGCCGCGTCCACTTCAACCTGGTCCACACCATCAAACTGAAGCCTGACAGTTCGCGGATTCCTTCCGGGCGCAATCTCAAAATCGTATTCCAATTGTTCCTGGTTGCCGTAGTAAACGACATCGATGCCGGGATAAACCTCGCTATAGCGCACCTTCGCGAACGTAGGAACATCGGCGCGCCACTTAGAAGCGTCGTTGCCGGAGAAATAGTTGACCTTGCTCGCCAACTCATTCGTGCTTTGAGGCGCTGCGCTTTCGTCCGCGCCAACGAGTTTCATGCGCAACACTTTCGATTGCGGATCGCTGATTGCGGAGTGCTGATTGGCAGGCAGCGTCGCTGGATCAAGCCGCGACTCACTTGCGGCTGTGGGCCGCGCGGACCCCTCACGCTCCAGATCATTCCGCAATCCGGAATCCGCAGTCTGCAATCGAAACACTGCTTCAGTCGGTTTCAGGAAGAGCGTGTAATCCGCACCGCGCGCAAGGAAGTTGACCGAGTTTTCCGTTTGACCGTGATTGGCCTCAAAGCTCAACTCCATCCGACCGTAAGCCTCGCGTGCGCGCTCGGCTACCTGCGACTTGGTTGATGACTCTGACGGCGATGCCAGCTTGTTCTGGTTGGCAGAACCCGGCACCGCGCTCTGTCTGACTGGCGCAACCGAGGCGACCACCAAGCTCAAGATTGTCCCTATCAATAGGACGAGCGAAATGATGTTTTTGTGCTGAGTGAATGTGCGGGCTGATTTCATGCTGTCCTCCCTGGAACTCGATATGAGCGCTAGTGTGGGAACGCGTTTTTGACTCGATTAGCTGGCGGGCATTCGTGAGCGCAGCCATGGATCGATTGGGTTTGGGCTCTGCGTCTTTCACCCGCCGTTTGTTAGTGGCAGCATACTTCCATGAACCGCGCGGTTTGAGCAAGCAGTTTTCGTTTGCTTTCGAAGTTTGGACTTCGCGAGAAAACGTGTGCCGGATTGAGCGACGCACGGCGATTCGCTTCGTAGAGTATCTAATCGACCGCTTGTTCACTGGCGCGTGAGCCTCTTACGGTCATGGCCGAAAGCGGGCTCGATACTCACCAGATACGATGAACGCCTTGACCATTTCGGCGCGCTCAAAGTTTCCATTGAACTCGCTCAGTTTGTTGAGCCAGAAGGCGTAGCCACTCTCGTCTGGGTCGCGACGGAGGTAACCGAAGTATTGCATCATCACAAACGCTTCGTTGAACTTCGCCGCGACGAAACGCTCGTCCTCCGCAATACTCCTGAGCACAGCCGCGCGGGTTAGCGTTCCACTAGCCAGGCCGGTAACCAGCGCCTCGCGTTCGCCCGAGGTGAAGGTCACACGCGCGTGCGATATCAACGCATCGACAAAGTCGCTGCTCGATAGTCCGTCGAATTCTTCGCGGAATGCCGGACGCTGTACGAAGGCATCGACAAACGCTTGCTTGTTAGCTTCGAGTTTCGCCTGCCAACCTTGCCGGCCTACTACGACATCGCGTGCCACTGCGCGCGTGTCGGGCATGAACTCGGCGAATTTAGGCCGAAGCCCATAGCTGGTTCGATAAAGGCCGTCAACGAGTCCGCCCGTTTGCTGAAACTCGACTGAGAGGTAGTAAGCCGCGGAAACATTTATCCGCCTGCGCTCAACACAACCAGCGTCCGCGCCACACTCAAGTATCTGGTCGCTCCAGAAGTTGAAACCGTCTTCGTCAGGCTCGCGACCGAGGAAGTCGAGATAGTGCTGCCGAACAAAATACTCTGCCGTGTCGATTGCGTTGTCGCCGGGCAGGGAATTTGGAGTAGCGGTGAACTTTGCTTCAGTCGCATTACCAACTTGGCTGAATGAGCGACTGGCGGGCCCGAAGGAATAACTAACGCGTGTGGGCGTCACCGTATAGAAGCCACCAGTCTCGACGTTATCGAAATGATAATTGCCGGCCGCGTCAGTAATCGTCTTGCGCGTTTGCGTGCCCGCTAGTGAAACCGTAATCCCTGCGATTCCAGCGCCGTCAACGCCGGTGATGTCTCCGCTGATGTTTGCGTCGGCCGCTGTCGGGGCTGCCAGCAGTAACTGCGCTGCAAACTCTGACGTGTCGAGCGGCGCGGCGGCACGTGTAGCTGTGGCGGTGACGTAATGTCCCGCCGGTACTTCCTGACTAAAGGTCGCACCCACACTTCCATTGCCGCTTCCGTCGGTCGTTATTTGTCTGGTGCCGAGATATTTCTTTCCCTGACGTTCGTTGGCAGGGTTGGAATAGAAGTCGATGTTGAAGGTGGTCGAGGCAGTGCTGTTGAGTGTGGCGATGACAGCGTGGAGGGTTGCATCGTAAGTCAGGACGGGAAAGTTCTGTCGATTGTTCGCGCCAGGGTCCGGGTCTAGTGTGTCGTTAGCTGTTACTCCATCCTGATGTAGATCAATGCCGAGATTGGTATTGGAGAAGATGGAATTGCCTCTGATTGCATTGCCTGTACCACTCGAGACAATCACACCATAGGTGTTGAATGCGATGGTATTAGCCTCACCCGGTCCGACTCCTCCGATGATGCTATCTAGTGCCGCTCCGACATCGGCGCTTGAAATGCCTACCCCATATGCATTGCCCAGCGCCGCAGTGCCCGAAGCATCGGTGCCGATGTAGTTGCCTTTCACAATATTGTTTGTGGTAGGAGCCATGAAACGTTCAATCTGAACCCCGTAAGTATTCCCTGAGATGACATTGCGATCAGCTGCGGTAGTTCCGCCAATGGTGTTATTAGAGGCATCGCCAATTGATACGCCGAAGAAATTTAAAAGAGGTGCAGTGCCGGCAGCGTTAGTGCCGATGTAGTTGCCTATCACTGTGTTGTTTGTTGCGCCGGCGTTCGAGATCAACAACCCGTAAAAATTTCCCGCAATAACATTGCGATCAGCGACGGTTGACCCTCCAATGATGTTGTTAGGCGCGCCGAGAACCCATATGCCCGTATTATTAGCCGCGTATGTCGTACCCGAAGGATCGACGCCAATGTAGTTGCCCGCCACTTTTACTGAGGCTGTGCCGCTGTTAAGTATGCGGACCCCAACGTCCCACCCATTGAGTACGAACCCCCTGACCAGGCTGGCGCCGGTCGAGTGCTGAAACGTAAAGGCCCTCCCCAGTCCTGTCGTGCTAGCAGTCAAGACAATCAGCGGAACATTAGTTACGGGATTGAATCCCGGTTGCGTAGTCGCGTCGATCGTGACCGCTTCAGTGATAAAGGGCGTTTGTGTCAGAGAAAGGTTCTGTTGACCCCCGGGGAGAATTACGAAGTTGATAGTATCAATTCCAGGTGTGACATTCGCCTGATCAATAGCCGCTCGCAACGTACATTCGCCCGGTGTTGCAGTTTGACAGATTCCGTCGGCAGTATTGGCGTCCCCATCATTGCCCGTGGAATTGACGATGAAAACGGCCGCGTCAACTCTCATCGAGAAGACCGCACAGAGCAGCACCGGCGTGCAGACAGTGATAAATAGTTTTACAACGGAACGCATGAAGATTCTCCTGGGTAAGCGAAGACCTGGGGACGCCACGATGACTTCCGCATAGGTTCATTTGGAAATCTAGTTTTCCGCGATTGCAACTGGCCTCTACCGACACACGCGAGATTCGTACGGCAAGACTGACACTGTGGTGCGAATATTTTTAGAAACGCGCGATGTTCCGCGTGAGAGTCCGGCAGAGCACACGCAGCTTTACCGTCGCTACAAAAAGGCTGCGGCCCCTCATGAATGTCTTGAGAGGCCGCCGGCGGTTGATACATCTTGCGTAGGTTAAGGCTGGGCGAACCTGCCGCGATATTCGCCCGCGACTATGAACGACCTGACCATCTCGGCGCGTTGCGCACGGCGGCGCGCTACCTCTTCGATTCTCACGTCCTCGCCCGGCAAGCTGAACTGGTTCATCTTGCCAAGCCAGAAATCGAAGCCGCCATAGTTGTTGTCCGGCGCATCATTCGGGTTGCGGCGGAGATACCCGATGTACTGCATCAGCACGAACGCCGGGTTGTATTGTTTGTTGTAGACCGATCCGGAGTCTGCAACGCTTCGCAGCGCCGCTGCGCGTCCATCAACTCCGCCCGCGCCGAAGGCCGCGATCGCCGCATTACGCTCGGCAGTTGTTGGAGTGACTTCAGATTGCAGGAACAGCTTGTCGACGAAAGCCTGCGCCGTCATGTCAGCGGGGAAAGCCGCAAGAAACGCAGCACGCTGCACCCACGCACGGGCGAAGTTTTGCTGGTTATCCGCAAGCTTCTGCTCCCATCCCGCCTGCCCGACAATGACGCCATCGCCGACGGTCCGGGTATCGGCCAGAAGCTCATCCATCCGCGGCATCCCACGCGGGCGCGCCACCGAATCAATGAAAGTGGATTTGTAGAAACGAAAGACGAGATAGCCCGTCTGCTGAAACTCGATCGACAGGAAGAATGCCTGCGAAACGTTAGTGCGCTTGTTGTCAATGCAGGCTGCATTCGCGCCGCACGAAGCAATCTCCTGCGTCCAGAAGTCGAAGCCCGAAGGATCGGGGTTCCGACCGAAGAAATCGCGGTAGTGTTGCAGCACGAAGAAGCGCGCGTCGTCCACCGAGTTGACGACGACGTTGGGCGTCGTGGTCGTCGCTTCGGAGGTCGTCTTGGCGCCCTCGACGTTGCCCGCTTTGTCGCGCGCTACACTGTAAAAAGAGTAGGTCTTGCCAGGCTTCCCGACGAAGATGCCCGAAGTCTCGCTAGTTTCACTAAGGTACGCGGTGTAGGGCCCGCCGTTCTCCGAGACGAAGACCGTGTAGTCCTCGATGCCGGAGCCTGTATCGGTGCCGGCCCAGTTGACGTAGAAGACGATGAAAGGCTGCACCGACGAGAGCGACGTGACGTGGCTCGTTGGAAGCGAGCTGTCAATCGTGTTGAGCCAGACCGGAGTATCAATCGGCGCGTTCACATCAAAGACGATGCGCGCTCCATTGCGAATCTCGTTGCCGGTCTGAAGGCCGGCCTTAGTCGCGACGGTAAAGAGAAGGCTGCCCTGTCCTTCGGGCGACTTCTTGTTGGGCGGGAGGAAGCCGGCGAGCGCGTCTTCGGTCGGCTGCCCCGTGGCCGGGTCGATGGACTGGAAGCGCCATGTCAGCACGCCGGTCGGCTTGTCGAGCCGCGCGTTGATGCGGACGATGAGGTTGTTCGCGGGGCGCAGGTCAACATTGGTAGTCCATTCGCTCGCAGCCGGCGGCGGAGTGACGAGGCGTTCGCCGAAGGTGATGGGGCCGAGCTGGAAGGTCGAGAAGTCGAAGCGCGTGGCGTCGAGTTGATCGGTGACGACGACCTCCTGCGCGGGGGCGCCCGTCCCGAACGGATATCCGACGGCCTGTTCCGATCGGATCGGGCGGCGGTAACCGGCCGCCTGCAGCAGAATCAGCGGCAGGAGCAGCGTGAACGTCCCGAGCTTCAGCCAATCGGCGCGGACGTAGGTCACGATCAGCGTGCCGATCACCACGCCGGGTATCAGGCCCCACACAATCGGCATCATCCGGCGTCGAACCGCGCCGAGCGCGTCGCGGTTGATCCACAGCACGTACCCGTTCAGCGCCACCTCGACGAGCACGAGCGCCGGGTTGAGCACGCGGTTGGTCAGGAACAACAGCGCGAGCGGGACGGTGATTGACGAGAAGCCATACCCGAGCGCGCCGTTGACGACGGCGGCGATCAGCGTGATCAGTGCGAGCTCGGGCAAGTACTGCGACATGAGAGCCTGTACGGCGTGCGTCAATCGGTCAGGCGCTGCACTCGCCGTCCTGGACGTCCGGCGCGAAGGCCCGGTCATCTCCGGGGTCGATGAAGTCGTCGGCCCGCGCGTCGGCGAGGGTCAGGGGCTCGAGGTCGGCGAGCGCGGCGCGCGCCTGCGCCAGATCGATCCGCGCGAAGAAGGCGGTCGCCGTCTCGTCCGGCGTCCGCTGCCGCTCGTACAAATGCACCAGACGCTGGATGGCGTCCGGCACGCGGCGCGCAGGAATCTTCGCGGTGAGCCGGGCGAATGAGGCGCCCTCCGGTCCCGCTCCGCCGCCGATCATGACGAAGTACTGCGGCACGGCGCGGTCGCCGACCTTGCGGATGCTGCCCTGCAAGCCGATGCCGGCCACGTGGTGCTGGCCGCAGCCGTTGGGACAGCCGCTGATCTTGATCACGACGTCGGGCGCCTCGGCGATGAGGCCCGGGTGCTGGTCGAGATGCTCACCGAGGAGGCTGGCGAGCCCTCGCGACTGCGTGACGGCAAGCTTGCACGACTCGGCGCCCGGGCAGCTCGTGATGTCGCGTACCGTGCCGGCGTTGTCGGCGGCGAGATCGGCGGCTGCCAGTCGCGCGTAGAGCGCGTCGACCTGGCCGGCCGGCACCCACCGGAATACGAGGTTCTGGTCCGGCGTGATGCGCACGGCGCCATCGCCGTAGGCCGCCGCCAGGTCCGCGATGATCCGCATCTGCTCGCCGGTGAAGTCCCCCAGCGGCAGCCGCACCGTGACCAGCACGTAGCCGGGCTGCTTCTGAGGACGCACGTTGGTCCGCTGCCACGACAGATACGCTGGCGCGTGGACCTGCAGCGTCGGCGTCACAGTCGG
>JANMVC010000403.1:0-2834 GCA_031392315.1 Pyrinomonadaceae bacterium
CAATGCCATGACCAACTCGCCGGCCAGCGCCTGGGTGGCAGCCCGATCCCGCAGGCGCACGCGACCGGTTACCCGACGTACCGGCTGGAATGGCAAAGCCTGGGTTCCTTGCAGCGGCGCCTGCGTGGCTGCTTGACCGGGGTGCGTTCCGAGCCTTACGCATACGGCGCGCAGGAGATGGTGGAACTGGAACTATTCTTGGCCGCGCGCGCAAAAGGCCTGCCGATTGAAACGCCAGCCGTGCGGCCGTAAGTCGGGCGACCGGCATCAGAAGCGGTCACATTGGAGAACCTTCGTGCCGCGCCCCGCGGTATTCGCCCTTGGGAGCGGCCCGGCGGCTCATACCGGTGCCCCAGCAGGCTCTTGCAACAAATGCGCCAAGTCCCACAAGCCGATCGCTTGGGCGCCCTGGCGCAAGCTGAAGGACTCCGTTCCGGGATACACCACAAAGCGTCTTTTCACCGCCAGGTCGTCGCAAGCGATGCCAAAACCCTTCTCCGGGCTAGGTGCCGACGAGCGTTTGACTTCGATCGCTATTTCGGGTGTGCCACCGATCTCGAACAGCAGGTCGATTTCCGCGCCGTCCTGGGAGCGGTAAAAGCTGGCGCCGCGGCGTTCTCCCGCCGCCGCAATCAGGTTCTCGATCACCATGCCTTCGAAACTGTGGCCCGCTACCGGATGTCCGAGCAGTTGGTCCAGCGTTTCGATTTCCAGCAGGCCGTGCACCAGACCACTGTCGCGGATGTATGTCTTGGGCGTCTTGACCAGGACATTCAAAGTTGCGGGCAATCTCTATTACGTGGGCAGCAAGGGGCTGGCGAGTTATCTCGTCACTACGCCGGAAGGGCATATCCTCATCAACAGCAATCTCGTCGAGAGTGTCCCGCAGATCCAGGCGAGTGTGGAGAAGCTCGGCTTCAAGTTCACCGACATCAAGATTCTCCTGATTAGTCATGCACATTGGGACCACAACGCGGGCAGCGACGCCATCAAGCGTCTGACCGGCGCGAAGTATCTGGTGATGGATGCGGACGTCGCCGCAGTTGAATCAGGTGGCAAGACTGACTTTCAGTATGGCAACGACGCCACGACCCACTATCCGGCGACGAAAGTTGACGGCGTGCTGAAGGATGGCGAAGAAGTGAAGCTTGGTGGCGCCGTAGTCACCGCGCGTCTAACCCCCGGACACACGAGAGGCTGTACGACCTGGACGATGAGGGTCCGGGAGAAGGGAAAAACTTACGACGTGGTCATCGTCGGCAGCCCGAATGTGAATCCCGGCTACAAGCTGGTCAACAACGCCGCCTATCCAGGGATCGCGGCTGACTTTGAAAAGACGTTCCGCGTGCTAAAAGAGTTGCGCTGCGATATTTTTCTCGGCGCGCATGGCGCTTACTTTGATCTGGAAACGAAATACGCGTTGGGAAAGAAAAGAGGAGTCGCACCTTTCATCGATCCGGAAGG
Source organism: Pyrinomonadaceae bacterium (assembly GCA_031392315.1). Lineage (GTDB taxonomy): Bacteria > Acidobacteriota > Blastocatellia > Pyrinomonadales > Pyrinomonadaceae > PSRF01. The sequence goes on from JANMVC010000403.1 coordinate 1,465, forward strand.
TTACGCGAGGTATGTCGCCAACAGAGAGAGAGCCTTCCGCGCCGAACTAGCGAAACAAACTAAATAGGAAGTCCCGAGTTTGGAGTCCGGAGTCAGAACCGCCTGCGTGAGCGGGCGGGTCGAATGCCGAAGGCGCGTAATAAGAACCCGACCGCCCTAAACTAAAATATCCGCCCGCTCACGCAGGCGGTTCTGACTTAGGACTTTGGACTTTCAACGGCCACCCACGTGCCATTGAAAGCTGCGGTTCCGCAGAGCGCATCGATGTTTGCATTATCCATTAGATCGTTGATGCTTTCGCCGGCGTGTTGTTGGGCCACTTCTAATTGAACGCCCAGCCGGGCATGTCCCCATCCGTGCGGAATGCTGACCACTCCGGGCATCATCTCATCCGATATCTCAAGCGGCACGACTACCGATCCGACGCTCGATCGCACGGACACCTCCTGGCCTTGCGTGAGTTGGCGGTGAGCAGCGTCGGCCGGATGCATGATGATGGTGCATTGAGGCTTGCCGCGGACTAATCTGGCACTGTTATGCATCCATGAGTTGTTGCCGCGAAGTTGTCGCCGGCCGATGAGCAAGAGACTGTCTCCGTTGGCAGGATACGCTGACGCGTCACTAGACAAGTGCCCGACTGAAGGCGGTACTCCAAACGAAGCGAATTTTGTTTTCACTCGTTCGATGTCTTTGACCAGAACTTCCGGCGCTAACTCAATGCGTTTGTCGGCGGTACGTAAGCGCGCGGGCAAACAGGATTGCAGGGGCCCGAGGTCGATTCCGTGGACGGCCTGCTTCAGTTTCTTCAACGTCAAACGTGGCACGCGCATCTTGCGCGTGATCTCACGGGCGGGTCGAGCACCCCAGCGGGGCTGCCCCGCCGGGGACCCCGCACGCCCGTGCCACTTTCCGTAAGGACCAAAGCGTAAACCCAGATCCAGGATTCTTTCCGGCCCGAAAAATCCTTTCACAAACGTGCGCTTCCCGCGACCTAAGAAATTGCCGAAGACGCCGTCGTGTTCCATGCGCGTCTGCAATTCGACAAATATTTCCCAATCGTGTCGCGCCTCGGGTCCTCGCTGAAACAAAGCGGGTGAAAACTTGGCCGTGTTACGAACTGCCAGAAGATTGAAAGCAATGTCGTAGTGAGTGCGCTCGAGCGACATGGTCGGCGGCAGGATTATGTGCGCGTGGCGTGTCGTCTCATTAACATAAGGATCGATAGCGACCATGAAGTCCAGCCCCGACAGCGCGCGATCGAGCTCGCGTCCGTTTGGCGTCGACAGCACCGGGTTTCCCGCAGCAGTTACCAGCGCCTTAATCTGGCCCGGGCCCTCAGTCAGAATTTCTTCAGCCAGCGCGACGACCGG
>JANMVC010000449.1:0-1753 GCA_031392315.1 Pyrinomonadaceae bacterium
GTCAACTCGTCGATTCGCTTGCGCGCGCGGGTGACTTCGGGGGCTAGTTCTTCTGCGGGAACCAGCTCGCTGCGTCCTGAGCGGTTGAGTGCCATCGGAAGGCCATCGCGACGGTGCTGCTCGACGCAATCCAGAAACGACTCGTGAAGTCCCAATTCAGAGAGCAAGTGCATCGGGATGCCGTTGGCGAGTGGGAAGGTCTTCATAGTTTCAGGTTAAACTCGCGGACGAACGAATCAAAGAGTGTGCGGTGGTCGATCTCCAGCGTCTCCGGTGTTCCGTGAGCGACGAGCGTAGCGTCGTCGGCATTGAGATAGACGTTCCAAGTGTCGCAGAACGGGCGGTAAAGGCTGAAGAGATTTTGCAGCCCGAGGCGGAAGCGGCGACGCAAGTCCGCTTCGGGCACGTTGTGTCCGCCTTGGATGACGCGATTGGCGACGCGACGGATGGAATCTTCCACGCTCGGCAGGACGAGAAAATCGAGGTGGGTCGCAAAACCGGCGTCCTTGGCTTGTTTGAGCAGCAGTCGATAGGTCCGCCCGCTGAGTGTCGTTTCCATCGCGAAACTTTTTCCCGCCGCAATGAACTGCCGAACGCGCGCCAGCATGAGTCGCCCTGCTTCGATCTGCGCCCGCTCCGGCGCGAGTGGCGAAAGTCCGCGCGCCATTTCGTCGGCATTGAGAAAATCGAGCAAAGCAAGATGCCGCGGCGCGAAGCGCTTGATGAAGGTCGTCTTCCCTGCGCCGTTGGGACCTGCGATGATATAGAGCGATGGCATTCGATCATTGACGTGGTGGACCAAAGGCTAGGCCATTTCGTCGAGTTCCTTCAGCGTCGTTCCGTCCTTTGTTTTCCACTCAACTAGGCCGTTAGCGCCTCCGCCGTGGATAACGGCCGCAGCGGTACTCGGACTCGTAAACTCTGCATCTTTGGCGAACTCCAAAAAACCATCTCGTTCGATCAGAGTTCCGGCGGCGAGAAGCTGTTTGCGCATGGTGACGGCGAACGGGTGGCGTTGCTGCGCAGACGGACGGTCTTGCAATACGCCTGTCGAACCCTTGAAAACGACAAAGCCGTTCGCCGTACGTTGACCACGCGCTTCCGCTCCTTTGATCCGGCAGAACAGTATTCCGTCCAGCCGAGTCTTGGCGGCTGTCTGAGCGATTGGCGCAAGAATATCGGATCCAAGCACCGGCAGGAGCTGTCGGATACGAGCAAGAAAAACCTCCATGTCCTCTCTGTCTGATTCCGGCAGTTTCGAACCGCCAGCTTGATTCTGCTCCAGTGTGAACCTTCCGACCTGACCAGCTTCCATGAGGAGGCGACTTTCAAGGTATCGAACATGCGCTTTGGTAAGGTTCTCATCCTTGCTAACAAACACTATTGCAGAAACCCAAAACTCCCGAGTCTTGTGTTGCTTGAGACGCTCGCGAATGACCTCGGCCTCGCCGATGTACGCGCGAGGTACATTTGTGAGAGGATCGTTGCCGATCAGGATATAAACCCCGGCTTTATCGAGTTCCTCCCGCGATAGAAGCTCGTCCAGTTCGGTTCGCGGTGCAGCGACAGCCTTACCCGTCCAATTGGAGATTTCGGCGGTACGCAGACTCTTCGCGTCGCCGCGTGGCAGGAAGAGTTTGATGGTTGCCGATGTCATTGCGCGCCTGAGAACCGAAGAATTCCCTTACACATCCAGCCGCGCATTCAGCGCGTTATCTTCGATGAACTGCCTCCGTGGCTCGACCACGTCGCC
>JANMVC010000451.1:0-8309 GCA_031392315.1 Pyrinomonadaceae bacterium
TCAGCTAGACCCAGCGCGCGTTCAATCTCGCGCTCGCGATCGGCATACATCACGACCGGCATCGCGCCATCAAGCACGGGCAACAAAGCGGCCAGCGCTCGGTCTTGATCAGGTCGCCGCGTGCCGCGCGGCGCACGTTCATAGGCCTGCTGCAGATCGCGGTAACGTCCGGCGTCAAGCAGCATCTGCCGGAGCACTGCAAACACGCCCATTAGCGAGGATGGATAACCACCCGAACGCAGCGGAGTAAACCCAACATGCAGCGCCACCGGCGACCGCACGATCATCTGTTGCGCTGTGTCGCCGGCAAGATTGATCAGCGCCGAATGGCCCATCCAGATTCCCTGCCGAGGCGCGGTTAGCGTCGTAGTTATTCCGGCGTTGCGGGCCGCTTCGATCTGTTCACCGCCGGGACGCAGGAAGTCTTCCACCAGCACTTCCGGCTGCAAGCCCGGAGGCTGAGTCGAATTCAAAGCGACTGTGTTCGACGTTTGTGCGCGAAGCTGCGCAAAGCCTCCACCACCCTGAGCGGGCGCAGCGGATGGCGCCGGCGACGGCTGTGGGATACCCAAAGAACTACTCGAGTCAATGAGGCCGGGATAAACCGTCAGGCCCGCGCCGTCGATGATGCGCGCGTCAGCCGGCGCCGCGACGTTAGCGCCCACTGCTGCGATCAGCCCGTCACGAATTACGACGGTGCCGCGCTCGATCGTCGCTCCGGAAACGGTGACGATGCGCGCGTTGGTAATCGCATAAGTGTCGAGCGAGCCGCGTTGCGCGTGGGAGACGGAAGGCGAAAGAGAGAGTACCGGCAGCAGGGCAATTGACATTGCCAGCGCGACGGCAAGGCGCGGATAGACTCTTGGCATAGATGATCGGGTCCCCACTTAATCTTTCGGCGTCGTTTGCCAGCCAGGAAAGCGCATCGGCAAACCCGTAGTTATTGTTGTAAAGCGTGGCGAGACTTTAGCCTAAAAATCGGGAATAAGTAAATAACTCTGGGTGGGCGTTACTTCAAGCGAAACGTACTTACGCAGCGCGGAGGGAGGGGGTTTCAACCTTCGTGGACTGAGACTCTCAACGCGCTCCCAGGTTCCTAGTTCTACCACTTCACAGAGCCTTCTTTCGAAGTATCGATCGTCGCTTCCGCGGCTTCTGGTTTCATTTCACCAAACAGATATCCCTTGAGATTGTCGAAGAGAAAATCCTGCGCGTCAGGTTTCATCAGATCAAGACCGTAGTGATTGATGATTTGAGTTTGCTTTTGCAGCCAGCCGGCCCAGCAAGGCTGACAGATTTCGGTGGCAATACGCTGTCCGATCTCGTTGGGGAAAGGGGCGAAGCCCAGGGCGGCGCGCTTGTCGCCGCAGTGTTTGCACTTGATTGTATCGGCCATTGATGATCTCCTTCAGGAATGCGGAGAGTCTATCAGCAATCCACAGACTTCGCCCACCGAGCATCCGAAATAAAAGTGATCTTGCAAAAGGCCCGAAGGGCCGGAAGTCAATAGCCATGCCCGTAAGGGCGTGGATCCAATGTTAGTCTTACCTTCCGAGGCCCGTAGGGCCGACACCCCTATTTCATGGAAAGGAAATTCAACTATGGCCGGCAAATACCTCAGCCTATTAGTTCACTTCACTTGGAGCACGGCAGGCCGCGAGCCTTGGTTGGCAGCAAACATGCGCGATGATCTCTACGCATACATCGGCGGGATAATAAACAACAAGAGAGCAAAGCTAATCTCCGCTGGCGGCATGTTTGATCACATTCACTTGTTTGCTTCGCTGCCATCAACAATTAGCATCGCAGATTTTGTAAACGCTGTGAAATCCAATTCCTCGCGCTGGACTCACGAGTCATTTCCACGGCATCAAAGCTTCGCATGGCAGGAAGGTTACGGGGCTTTCAGTGTCAGCAAATCGGAGCAGCAACGAGTCATCAAGTACATTAGCAACCAGGAGAGTCATCATCGGAAACACAGCTTCAAAGAGGAGCTGATCACGTTGCTGGACAAACATGAGATTGAGTATGACGAACGTTATTTGTGGCTTTAGTGGCGCACCTTCGGCGCTACATCTCCCTCAGGTCATCCTTCCACGCCCTCACGGGCGTGGCTATTGACTAACGGCCCTTCGGGCCTTCGTGTTTGTTCGTGTGATTCGTGGATCGCTTTGTTTGGGTTTGTGCCGGGCCCGCCCGCTAACGCAGGCGGTTCTGACAAGAACTCTAATCTGTGTAATCGGCGTAATCTGCGGATAGCTTCGGGGTTTTCAGGGCTTCGCCGCTTCAATCGCCTTGAGCACTTCATCGTCCTTTGGCCGGAAGAGCCCCAGCGGACGCACGTCGCGATAACGAATGATTCCGTTCGCATCAATCACGAAAACCGACCGCGCGACCTTCCCGGGAATCAACGAGCGCGCGCCGTAAAGTTTCGCCACTTCACCCGACGAATCCGAAAGCAGACGCAATGGCAACTCATGATGTTCGGCAAATTTTCGGTGCGACTCGACTGAGTCTGTCGAGAGGCCGACAACTTCAGCGCCCGTCGCCGAATAGTCTTCCCAACGATCGCGGACGGAACACATCTGCCGGGTGCAAATCGGCGTCTCGTCGCCCGGATAGAAAAGCAACACCACGACCTCGCCGCGTTTGTCCGCCAGCCGCCAATCGTTGCCGCTGCCGTCTTTGAGAGTGAAGTCAGGCGCCGCGGTGCCGACCTGGGGGTTGTCTTGTTTGCTCATAGGTTTTTCTGCCTGAGTTGTTCGCCACAGATTAACGCAGATATCACGGATCTGAACAAACTTCTAAAGAGATTTTCAGATCGGCACTGATCCGTGCCTATCTGTGGCCAGCGCTTGCCGAGTCGAGCGCAGCCAATCGCGTCCGGGCGGGCAGATGCTTTGAAAGTTGCAAAAGCGGCAGTGCAACGCCGGTTGCACGGAAAACTCAGCGGGCTCTCGCGAGGAAGCAATTTCCATCATCGCGTCATCAATCGCCCGCGCGCATGCTTCGGGACGCAGCAGTTCGGCCTCAACATGAAACTCTACATTGGGATCGAGAAAATGCAGCGTGGAAATAATCGAGGAATCTTCGCTGCGCAACGCAGGCATTAGTTCACTAACAGCCAGCGCGTAAGCCTGCATCTGGAGTTGATAATCCGCGGCTGCAATACGCACCTGTTCGTCAATTGAATTATCCGGAGCAACAGCCGCCTCCGTCGTCACCACCGGAGCACTAAAATCAAAAGCTCTTTGCTCGATGCCCTGCTGGGATCGCGGGCGAGACGCCCGCTGTTCTATCCCTGCACTCAGCACGGCCTTATCTTCAAACGTCTGCGGGCGAGACGCCCGCGGTCCCAGTGAAGAGGTTGAACGCCCGGCGCGCAGGCGGTTGGTTTTGAAGTCGATGATCTCGACGTCGAAGCCTTTGGCATCGGCTGCCGGCGTAATCAACAGTTTGTCGATCGCACCGCTCAGAATGCCCAGCGGCCGGCGGACGCGAAAACTCAGTTCGCTCCAGAGGCCGGCTGCAATCGCGCGGCCAGAGGGAAAACCATAAGGCCCGCCCGCTACCGCAGGCGGTTCTGACAAAGCCCGTGTGCGCTCGATGCGTTCGAACACACCGCTCGACAAATAGTTTTTGGCGAGTGGCAGCAAATCCGCCACGCCCGCGTCGAAGTTGATTTCAACCAGACGGTCGGCGAGTTCCGCTTGTCGATTGCAAATCACGTCGTCAAAGCTTTGCCGCAACGCATCTTCAACTGCTTCGCCGGTCACATACGTTTCGCAGAAGCGATGAATTACCGCGCCCTTGAGCGTGGCGGTTAGGTTGGCCGGCGGTTCGGGAGCTTCAGCGTCGTTCCAAACGGCCATCTGATCGGCTGAAGGCAAATGAAGAATGCGATCGAAATAATATTGACGCGGACAGCGCTCGTAATTGATCAGTTGGGTGACGCTGAAGCGGTGTACCGCCGTTGACTCGGCTGTCTCAATCGGCCGCAGCAGCGGAAAAGCTTCGGCGAGCGAGCCGGCGGGTTCCGCCACTTGCGCGATTGCCTCGGCGGGTTCAGTTTCGCGGGCGCTCGAGGATTCGTCTAACGACTCATCGGCAAGATTCAGCGTGAACTGAATCTGCACATCATCCGCCAAATCTACGAAGCCGCTCTGACTTTGCGCGGGAGAGCCCAGCGACTGCCAGATCCACTTCAGCCAGGTGTCGCGACTACCATTAAGACTGTCGAGATCTTTCGTCGTGCCGGAGAATATCAACCGATCTTCGGCGCGCGTCGCCGCGACGTAAAGCAGACGCATGCTCTCAAATTCTTCACGCCAGGCATGCCGCTCTTCGAAACTGCTGAAGGTGCAACCCGCAACTGATCCGCCGCGGCCGTCGGGAACTTTCAAAGTCAAGCCACGATGACGGTCCAGCAGAAACCAGTTGTCCGACACGCGCCCTCTTCTCTGCAGCTCGGGAATGATCACCACGGGAAACTCGAGACCCTTTGCCTGGTGAATCGTCATCAGCTTTACTGCATTGGCCGCTTCGTCAATTTGCCCTTCGCTTTCGCGGCTGCCGATCGCCTCAAACTCTTCAACGTAACGGACGAAGTCGCGAATCAGATGCGTGCCTGAGCGCTCAAACCGTTCGGCCAGCGTGAACAGTCGTTCCACATTCGCCAGCCGTTGCGCACCGTCAAACGTGGCGGCTATAACCGTCAGGTATTCCGACTGTTCAACTGCAAACCGCAGCAGATCGCCGAGCGGGTAATGATGCCGGCGGGCGATGAGTTCATTGATTAAGACACTGGCACGATCGAGCAGCTTGTGCTCTTCGCTGCTGATATGAGCAATTGACCGGTGTTCACTTAGCGCGCGAAAGAGCCCGCGGGTTTGGGTGAAGTGCCTGAGCGGCTCCTCGACCTCAGCTTCGCCGGACTCATCGAGCGCAGGCCCGCAACGCATCGCCAGCAATGCATTGTCGGATAGGCCGCAGAGCGGGGAACGCAACACTGCGGCGAGCGCGAGCTCGTCGGTCTTGTTATCGAGGAAGCGCAGCAGTTTGATCAGGTCCGTGATTTCTTCGCGTTCATAAAAGCCGCGGCCCAGGACGGTTTGATAGGGAATGTTGGCGCGACGGAAAGCAGACTCGTACGTCTGGATGTTGGTCATCGCGCGAAACAATAAGGCGATGTCGCTGTACTTGAAGCTGTGGCTGGGAGCGCAGGCATCCTGCCTGCCTGCGTTGAGGATCGTGTACTCAAGGTTTCCAGATTGATTCGTTGGTTGATTGGAGTCGTTGCTTGATGCAGGCAGGATGCCTGCGCTCCCAGCTAACGCGCTCCCAGCTAACACGCCACCGGCGTCCACCAGCGAAATAATTCGCTGCGCCAGTTGCTTGGCGTCGAGCGCGCGGGAATCCTGATCGGCTTTCGGGTCGTCGTCATCGCCGGACGCTTCCGTTGTGATCATTATTTCAACCAGCGGGCCACCATGCGCCTTCCGGTTCCCAACCTCAGGATCATTTGGAAGATAACTCGGCTCGTGAGCGACGTAGCCAAGTTGCGGCAATTCCTGCGGCGGCACCTCCTCTTTTGGTTGGAAGAGACTGGCGAACAGGTAGTTGAAAAAATTTACCAGCGGCGGCTGGCTGCGAAAATTCAAGAGCAGCGGTTTCTCTTCACCGCCTGCGGCAATTAGCGAAGCGGTCATCTCACGAAACACGTCCACATCGGCGCCGCGAAATCCGTAGATCGATTGTTTACCGTCGCCGACGATGAATAAATTCGCACGACTGCCGGCCTGCAAAACTAGTTGCTCGAGCAGCGCGCGCTGCAAGCCATTCGTGTCCTGAAATTCGTCTACGAGGAAAAACTCGTAGCGCTCGGCGGTGCGCGCGATCACTTCGGGACGCTTCAGCAGTTCCAGAGTGCGCAACTCAAGATCATCGAAATCGAGCGCCGAAAGTTTCCGCTTCTCTTCGTTGAGTCGCTCGTCGATGCGCGATAGGACGTTGACGATCTCCAGCGCGTAGTCTCTGGCAAACAAATCCAGCGCGATTTGCGGCACCCTGCCTTTCAGATCCTTTTCCCAGATAAACTGATCCAGCGCGTTGACGTAGGGCTTCAGATCAGCCCGCGCCTGTGGACGCAAACTCCGGAAGCCTTCAACCGTCCGACAGTAGTCCGCGAGATTCTCAATCTCAGGGATTTGTTGAATCCAGGGTTGCAGCGCCGCCCAGGCCGAAGCCACTTCCGAGTGATTCAGCCTCTGCGCGGGCGTCGTCCTCCGCACCGCCAGAAACTCGGCCATCGCGCGCGACAGTTCAAGCAACGCTTGCGCATGGTCATCTTCGGTTGCGTGGCTCCGCGCGGTCTTCTTTGCAAGCTCAGCAGGTTTCAGCCCCTGCCCGCGCACTTCGCGATACATCTGGCCGAGCGCCGCGGCGAGCTTGCCGCGTCCGACACCAAGCGTGAGCCGGGAGATTGCCACATGGCCCGAACTAATAAATTCCGTGAGCGCTTCTTCGACAGTTGATTCCAGCAGCATCGCCGCGCGATGTTCGTCCAACAGCAGAAACTGGGGATCGATGCCGGCTTCGACGGGAAACTCGCGCAGCAGCCGCGCGCAGAAACCGTGGATCGTGGTGATCACGGCGCCGTCGAGCGTGCGTTTGTAAGCTAACCAACGCCGGCGCTCGTCGCCAGTGGCGGCTTGCAAAATTTGATTGAGTCCCTTGCGCAACCGCTCGCGCATTTCGTTGGCCGCGCGATTGGTGAAGGTGATGGCGACGATCTGATCGATGTTGAGTTCGGGATGCTGGCGAAGGATGTGCAGGTAGCGCTCGATCAGCACCTTCGTCTTGCCGGAGCCGGGGCCCGCCGTCACCGAGATGTGCTTCGTGATCTCGTATGCAGCCGCGGCCTGCTCAGGTAACAACTCGTGATTTTGTTTCTGTAAGGACATTCGGTAAAACTATCCGCCGATTACGCTGATTGCGCAGATTAACTTTTTTTGACTGAGGCGATTACGAGTCCGAAACGCTGCGGCGTTTTTCTAATCTGTGGAATCTGCGAAATCTGCGGACAGTGTCTTGCCATCAATCCGGAAGCGATCGTAGCGGCACACGGCGGCGAAGTCGCAAAATCTGCACGTCTTTTGTTTCTCAGAAGGCCGCACACCGAAGTCGCCGGCGCGCATGTGATCGAGAAAGTCCCAAATCCTGGCGATAACGTCGGCGCGGATTTGTTGCCACTCCTCGTCGCTCATCACCCCCAAGACAGTTTTCTTGATTCCTGAATATTGCACCGCGCTCGCGCGATGCATTCCGCGGTTGCGGCGATCAGTGCCGCCCCGGATAGTGTAGTAACCACCGCCGGCCAACGCCTGGTCCGGAAAGATTAGCTTCTCCAACGCTTCAAGATAGATCGGCAGTTGTAAATTCCGGCCCGACTTAATGTCTTCTTTGCTCTGGCCCGTGGACAGCTTGTAGTCGTAAGCAATCAGCGTGTTGTCGCTGGCTACATCGACGCGGTCTATCTGGCCGGTAATCTTGATCGTTTCTTCACCCACGAAAGTTGAGCGGCTCAACTCCAATGGTTGGTCAGTTGAATCCGGGTCGCGCGCATTTGATTTCATGCCGCCAAACGAGACTTCAAAATAGGCGGGCACAACGCCATACGCGCTGGCCTTCTCCTGGATGTCGAGTTCATATAGCAGCACCTGATCCAAAAGTATCTTTCGAATCTCGCGATCGATTTTCCAAATCTGCTTATTGAGCGGCGGCACCACCCGCTCGTGTTCATCGAAAACCTGATCCGCTAGGTTCCTGAGTTTCTCCTGAAGTTCATCGCGATCAAACTGACTGAGCGGCTGACGGCGATACTGCTCGAAGAAGCGGCGGAGAATGTCGTGCAGCAGTTTGCCCGCGTCGATTGCCTGTAGATCGAGCGCCGCCTCGCCGCGTGGTTCGAGTTTCAAAATTCTTTGGCCAAAAAAACGGTAGGCGCATTGGCCATAAAGGCTCAGGCCGCTGGCGCTGTGGGGAAACTCAGAACCAAACCGTTGACTCAGCAAGGCAATCAAATGCGGATCGGTGATCCGGCCATCGTAGGGACCAAACGACTTGCCGGCGCGCTCGCGTTCGATCTCGATCCGGCGCAAAGCGGACTCGCTGAGCAATCCGTCGTTTCGCGCCAGCGCCAACAAACGCGCAATCCGCGCCTGCGGCAGCAGGTGTTGCTTCTCACCGCGATGGCGGTGTCGCTCCTGCTGTCGTACCAAAGCTCGATCCAGCTCGCCGGCAGTCGACAC
>JANMVC010000531.1:0-7351 GCA_031392315.1 Pyrinomonadaceae bacterium
TCATCGTTCCGCCGAGTGAATACGGTAGCAGGTGATATCTGACCACTTGCCACTTCGTCGAACCCAACGCATACGCCGCTTCGCGTATTCCCTGCGGAATAGTTCGCAAGGCTTCTCGCGTGGCCACAATCACAATCGGCAAAATTAGAAATGCGAGGGTCAGTCCGCCCGTCAACACGCTCTGGCCCAAGCGAAACTGATAAACAAGGAGGCTCAGGGCCATCAGTCCATAAATGATCGACGGGACACCAGCCAGGTTGGCAATGTTGATTTCGATCAGATTGGTTAACCAATTCTTGCGCGCATACTCTTCCAGGTAGATTCCGGCGGCAACTCCCAGCGGCACTGCCGCCGACGCGGTGACGATCATTATCAGCAACGTGCCCACCCACGACGAGAGTATCCCGGCGCGGGCAGCAAAGCGCGAGGGAAACGAAGTGAGAAACGTCCAATTAATTCGCACCAGGCCGTCCATCAGAAGATCTGCGAGCAGCGCGCCCAGTGTCAAAATTCCCACGAGGGTGCAGAGGATGCCGACGATGTTGAAAAGGAAATCCTGTCGCTTGCGTTTCGCGATGATGCGTTTGAAATCACTCATGGCCTGGTGGCACGGGCGTCCCGCCCGTGATTTCGAAGCCACGCGCAAGATGCGCGTGTCACAGTAACTCTAGTAAACCTCCCGGAAGCGCTTGCGCAGAATGTAACCGAGAATGTTGAAGACGAGCGTCATGATGAATAGCGTGACGCCCGCGGCGAAGATCGACTGATAGCCGATGCTGCCGTGTGGCAAGTCGCCGAGGCTCACTTGTACGATAAACGCAGTGATAGTTGCTGCCGGCTCACGTGGGTCCAGAGTGAAGTTTGGCTGCATCCCGGCGGCGATGGCCACGATCATCGTTTCGCCAATAGCCCGGGAAATCGCCAGGATGTAGGAAGCGACTATGCCCGACAATGCCGCGGGATACACGACCCTGATCGCGGTGATGATGCGATTGGCGCCCATCGCATACGCGCCTTCGCGCAGCGACATGGGAACCGCGCGCATCGCGTCTTCGCTCAACGAGCTGACGTAAGGAATAATCATGATTCCCATCACCACGCCCGCGCTCAACATGTTGAAAGTGGGCAGGCCTGGAAAAAGCTTTTGCAGCAGCGGCGACATAAACTGCAAAGCGAAGTAGCCATAGACCACTGTCGGCACCGCGCTCAACAGTTCCAGCACGGGCTTGATCACTTCCCGCACCGGAGCGGGCGCAAACTCGCTCAGATAAATTGCGACGATGGTCCCGATGGGCAGTGCGACGGCGAGCGCCACCGCGGTGGTGACGAGCGTGCCCATGACCAGCGGCATGATGCCGAAGCGCGGCGGTGAAAACAGCGGCGTCCAAAGCGGAGCGGTGAGAAATTCTCTGATTGAGACGTGCGCAAAAAAAGATGAGGATTCAACGATCAGCGTCCCGACAATTCCGAGCGTGATCGCTACCGATGAGAAGGCCGCGAGAAATAATAGCGCTTCGATGAAGCGCTCCTTCAAGCGCGACAAACGCCGCCTGGCTGAAGGAGTTTCAGTAGGCGGCGACTGATCGGCTGCGGCTGCGACCGGATGTTGAAGGTCTGGTATTTCTTCCATACTTGTAACGCAAACTGTTAGTTTGCGTACCCGCGTTATGACATCTCGTCTATGTTTGGCCAGGCACGCAAACTAACAGTTTGCGCTACGCCAAACGGGGGCACGGCATGCCGTGCCCCTACACAAAGGATCCAATACTGTAATACTACTTAGGTTTTTGGCGTTCTTTTCAAAATCTCTTCGACCGGCAACCCAACTTCGGGAACTCCACCAAAGCCTGAACCCGTCTGCGCCGCGCCCAAACGCTGCGTGGCCATCTGATAGGCAGTCTCAGAAAGCGGAACGTATTTCACTTCGGCCGCCAGGGTTTTCACATTCTTCAGATAGAACTCAACGAAGGCTTTCACGGCAGGTTTCTCAAGCGACTTCTTACTCACGTAAATGAACAAGGGGCGCGAGAGCGGGTTGTAAGTTCCAGCCAAAACATTTTCCGGACTGGGTAAAACTGCGCCCGGCGTTTTCGCTTTCTCCCACTCGATCGCGAGGGCCTTCATCCGCGTGCTGTGCGGCGCGTAGTAGGCGTAAGGAACGTAGCCAAGCGCATACTTATTTCCCTCGACGCCCTGGACCAGCACATTGTCGTCTTCGCTGGCGGTGTAATCACCACGGCTCGACTTGGCCTTGCCGACGATGGCTTCCGTGAAATAATCAAATGTGCCCGAGTCGGCGCCGGCGCCGAAGAGCGCGATCTTTTCCGCGGGCCATTCAGGCCGGACGTGATTCCAATGCGTGACCTTCCCTTGCGCGCCGGGTTCCCAGATTTTTTTCAGGTCGGCGACCGTGATTGAAGTCAGCCAGGTGTTTTGATTATTAACAACTACGGTCAACGCATCGAAGGCGACGGGGAGTTCGATAAACTCGATCCCATTGGCTTTCGCCTGGGCCATCTCCTCGGCAAGAATCGGTCGGGAAGCATCAGCCACATCAATCTCGCCGCGGACGAATTTCTTGAACCCGCCGCCGGTACCAGAAATCCCGACGGTGACTTTTACTTTGCTCCCTTTCTGAAACTCCTCGGCCACAGCTTCAGTAATCGGGAAGACGGTGCTTGAGCCGTCAACCTTGATCACCGCCACCTCGCCAGTTGGCCCGCCGGTGCTGTTGCCGCCGTTACAACCGAATGAAAGCAATGTGAAACAGATAATGGCGAGTGAAGCCGTAAGTCGGGGAGCCTTCCAGGCAAGCAACATAAGTTTCTCCTAACCGTAATTTCGTTTTCCGGAATCCTAGGCGGGCGGTGTTACATCCATCTGAACTGCAACTGAATTTTGCGTAAACAGTGCTTATTCCGCGACTGCACTCCGGTCGAGCAAGAGGCGGTAACCGACATTAACCATTGTGTCGATGCTCAACTTACAAGCTGCCAGCTTGTTTCTGAGCCGATAGATGTAGACGTGAAGGCTCTCGGCATTAACCGGCTTTTGGTTGCCCCAGGCGCATTCCCAAAGCTCGGACGCAGTGACAATCCGTTCCGGCGTGCGCACTAGGCGCGAGAAAATCAGAAACTCAGTGCGCGGCAGCCTGATTGAAGTGCCCGAGCAGGCGACGTAATAGTTCTTGTGTTCCACCCTCAAATAGCCATCGTCATAAACATCGTCAGCGATTGGTTGTGGCGTCTGCTGCTCAATGATCGACATTTCTGTTTGTGACATAGCGCTTACCCAGATCCGCCAAACCTCAGTTTGTCGTTATGTCCGCCCCAACCAAACTTGGGAGACAGTGACAATTCGACAAACTGAGGTTGTCGGCCTCTGCTTAGAAACTCAACCTCATGGCAAACTGGATTTGGCGGTTTGTTCCCAGACCGACAGTGCGTTCGACCGTCTGCCGCAGCAATCCAAACGTCGATCCGGCTGACGACTGCGTGTATGCCTGACCTGGTTGCAGCCCCGAACCTCCCAACGTCGGCAGCCCCACGTTCAAGGCCGAACTCGGCAGCGCGAAGTTAGCCCGGTTGAAAAGATTGAAAACCTCGGTGCGAAATTCCAATCGGACCGTTTCCGTAATTGGGAAACGCTTGTTAAGGATGAAATCAACCTGACGGAAGTTTGGTCCGCGCAACGCGTTGCGTGGCAGGTCGCCAAATGTTCCCGGCAACGGAATGCTGAAGGCTGCCGGGTTGAGCAGATTGCGGTCGTTATTCAGATAGGGGTTAGCGCCGGCAATCAGGTTGGGCCGCCGAACGTTTCGCGACGCACCGCCGCCGGGCGTGTTAACGACCGCGATGAAGCCAAGCGGGAGCGGGGCGGCCGAGCTAACCGTTGGAAGCTGGGCCACGAAACCCTGCGGAACAATCGCGGCCCCTGCGGCATTCGATACCGGACAACCGGCAGCGTTCTGACACTGCGCCACGATGTCGGGTCGCACAATGCCAATCTCAATCGGAAGGCCCGAGCGAGCATTCAGAATTGTGCCCACTTCCCAGTTGCCCAGAATGGCATTCCCAATCCCGCCGAAATCAAACTTCTTTCCCTTGCCGATGGGCAGGTCGTACACAGCGCTCAGGTTAAATGTGTGACGAACGTCGAAATTGTTGAAGCTGCGATCATATTCATAGTCAGCGATGGCCCGGGCATTGTTAGCGGAAGTGCGCGCTTCGTTTGAGCCGGCCGTGTTGCCGATGGATTTCGCAAACGTATATTGCGCGTTCATGGTCAGGCCGGTGCCGAAGCGACGCGACAACTGCGTTTGGAGCGCGTTGTAACTGTCCGTACCGCCGGCGGTTTTGAAGTCCACTTCGGCATACGGCTGCAGCACGGTTGTGCCGCTGGGAATGGTGAACTCACGCACCGTGCGCACTGCCGTTACCTGTCCGGCCGAGTTAGTGATGTTAACTACGCCGACGCCAGTTGGCAGCGAAGTTGCAGTCGGGCCGATGACAGCCTGGCCCGGCAGTATCTGATTGGCCACGCTGCGCAGGAAGAGATTGCGTCCCTGGCTGCCAACGTAAGCAACGGTGCCGACGATGTTGTATGGCAACTCCTGCTGATAGGAGAAGCTGTACTGGTAAACCTTTTCGGGAATCACATACTCCGGCGCATAAGCACGCGGCTGGTACGAACGATTGGTTGGCGTGCTATTGAAATTTGCGACTATCGCCGGGAGGTTAGCGGGAAAGGCCAACAGCGAGCCGCTGGTGATCGTGGTTTGAATGCGGTCAGACTCGATGGGCTGAATCTGGTCCTCGGTTTGGCCGGGGCCGTAGAAAACACCGAAGCCTCCGCGCAGCACGGTCTTGCCGCCACCGAAGAATCCATCACCAGCCACATTCGGCGACCACGTGATTGCGAGTCGCGGACCAAAATTAGATCGCTTCGATCCGAACGCCTCCTCGGAAGGATCGCGCAGGACGCCACGCGTTATGTCAAACAGAACTTGGCCGTTGCTCTTCTCGCGCAGCGGGGTGTAGTACTCGTAGCGAAGCCCAAGGTTCAAGGTCAGGCCGGGCCTTACGTTCCACTGATCCTGCGCGTAGCCGATCAGGTATTCCTGCTTGGCAAGTCTTTGTCCGTCCACTCCTGTGAATGGACTGGTGGCTGAAAGGTCGCTGACAAACTGGACTGACTGCAAAGTGTTCGATAGGAAATTTTGCAAACTGGAAAACGTGTAGGTAGTGCCGCCAAGTCGGTCGGTGTAGAGGCGGATGGCGCGGCCCTCGCCACCGAATCGGAAGTTGTGCCCACCGCGCGTCCAGTTCAAGTTGTCGATTAGTGAAAGCGTGTAGGGCGTGTAGGGCTGGCCGCGACCGTTGGTCGCAGAATTGGCGCGCACGAGGCCGCCGGGGACCGCGGTGCCTGCCGATGTGCCCTGGCCCGGCAAGTTGAAGTTGGCGGTGTTGCCGCTGATGTTGAGCGTAATCGCTGACAGGTCGATGCCGTTGATGGTGGGCGCCTGTCCGTTTACCCGCGTCTTCGCGCCGTTGTAACCAAACTTGAGTTCATTCAAAACCGTCGGCGATAGAATCGTCTGCAAGGCAATCACGCCGTTCTGCGGACTGACGGCGGTAACTACGCGCCGGCCGGTCACACCCTCGGGCTGAATGTTGTCGCCATCATCGCGGAAGAAGCGCATGTACATGCTGTTGGACGGATTAAACCGGACGTCAAAACGAAGCGCGAACGCATCTTCATTGACGCTCGAGGTGCCCTGGAGCTGGGCCACGTCGAACAGGTTCGTGCCTGTGCCGCGCGAAACGATGGTCGCGTTTGGCGCGCGGAAGGCTGCCAGAAATGGCAGGATTGCCGGGTTGCAGGTGACTGCGGCGCAGATTCGTGCTTGCTCGCCGGGCACAGCCTCGACGGAATTGATGCCGGCGCGCAGCCGATAGCCTTCGTAAGAACCGAAGAAGAAAAACTTGTCCTTGATAATTGGCCCACCCAGCGAACCGCCAAACTGGTTCAGCCGCAGCGGCGACTTGGTGCCCACGATGTTATCGAAGAAGTTGGCCGCGTCGAGCACGTCGTTACGGATATATTCAAACGCCGACCCGTGAAACTTGTTCGAGCCTGACTTGGTAACTACGCTGATCTGGCCGCCGGTTCCGGTACCGTACTCCGCCGGATAGTTATTCGAATCAACCCGAAACTCCTGCACGTTTTCCAGACTCGATTGCAGCCGGAACGGTCCCGCAATTTCGCCGTTGATGTTGCCGGGCGAGGCATCGATGATGGCCGAACCTTCCACGCCGTCGTAGCGGACGATGTTCTGTTGCACCGCGCGTCCGGAAAAACGAATATCTCCAAACGTGCCCGAACCGCTATTCACTGAGCCCGGCGCCTGCAAATAGAGCTGGGATAGCTGACGACCGTTCAGAGGCAAGCCGACCACCTCGCGTTGGTCCACGGTGGCGCCCAGGCGAGCCGAGCCAGTATCAATTGCCGCCTCCGAAGCGCCCGCGATCACGTCAATGCTTTCGCTTACCCCCGTCGGGCTGACGGTCACATCGAGGGTCTGGTCCTGGCCCACAGTGATTTGCACGCCGGTAATAGTGGTCGCGGCAAAGTTGGTAGCCGTTACAGTGATGGTGTACTGCGAAGCGCGCAGCGCCGGCACGATGTAGCCACCCTCTCCGTTTGCAGTCGCCGTGCGCTCTTCGCCGGTCCGATCGTTTTTCACGACTACGGACGCGCCGGGTACAAGGCCGCCATTCTGATCGCGCACCGTGCCGACGATGCGACCCTGATCGGTCTGCGCTCGCGCGGGCCCCTGGAACAATCCGATTGTCGCGATTGTGAGTAGGGCCATTAAGATGCTGTTAAGCCATCGGGGGGCTTGGGTGGTCATGCTAATTCTCCTGTTGATGTTTGAAAAATGAGATGGATGATCGGCGGTGTCCCGTTTAGGTTCCGCATTGAACAATTAAGCGTCAACGATCTCTCTGTCCTGTTTGAAATCCAGACTTGGGTTGTAAAGAGTGGAATGTATCGACGCGAGGTTAAGGCGCTGTGAATTGCACCTTAAATGTTTGTTACTCCAGTCACGGCCGCAATGCGTAAATTCTGGAATATCACTCTGACGGACGGTTTATTAACATCGAATTAAGACTGGCGTAACAGGCGCGGTGTAGGATGCCCGCCACTTCTCAAACGATATTCAACTCCGGATTTAACTCCGGCAAATTCGATATCTCAGACGCGATTCAGATTCCCGGTGACTCTATGGCAATTTCACATGAACTGAGTAGCGAGATCGCTACGGCATTATTCTCGCGTAAACAGAGAT
>JANMVC010000547.1:0-3425 GCA_031392315.1 Pyrinomonadaceae bacterium
GCTGAACGAACCGTTCAAGCGTCTTCTGCTGGGCCGAATGCTAATGAGCCTTGGCGCAATATCCTACAGTCTCTATTTAATCCATCAGTGCAACCTTCGTTTCGTCGGATCGATAACTGCTTTCCTGCTTCCGGCAAATTGGACCTGGCCGTCAATCGTGTTGCAAATCAGCATCCACATTCTGTTGGCGATTCCTTTTTACCTTTTGTGCGAGCGGCCTTTTCTGAACAAGAGTTTGGTTGGCGAGAGTGCTTCCTCCAATTCGACAACCGCGCCATCATCAATTCCGCGACCCGCTACTGCTCCAATGAGCGAGGCCGCCATATAGTGAGCGTGGCTAACAAACTTGAGAGTGGTATCGAGGCCAGCTTGCCCGCGGACGTTCGGGCAACGCTTCAGCCCGCGGCCACACAATATCGAATTCTGTGTGTCGGCGAGACGTGGTTGGGTTCTGATGCCCGGGCTGCTTTCGAGGCTCTGCGGCGTCTCGGTCATTCCATAGAAATTCTGGATGCGAACCACTATTTGCCGCTGCAGTGGCAGACTTTTCCAGGCAGGGTAATCCGCAAGCTCTTTCGTCCGGTTTTCGTGAGGGAGTTGCGACTGGACGCGGCCAGAATAGTCGCGCGTTACAAGCCGCATTGCCTCTTTGTCTGGAAGGGCAATGTGGTGCATCCCAAACTCATCGAGCAGTGCAAACAGCAGGGTGTGACAACAGTCAACTATTATCCTGACGTTAGTTTTTACTCACACGGATCCTACATTCCGCGTTCGCTGCCGCTCTACGATCACGTCTTCAACACGAAATCCTACGGCGTTGGTGATATGAAGAAGCTGGGAGTTCGATCCGTGAGTTTTCTTGAGCCCGGATACGATCCGGAATTGCATCGTCCGGTAGAACTCACGGCCGAAGAACGAGAAACTTACGGTTGCGATGTGGTTTTTATTGGCACCTGGTCGCCAAAGAAAGAGTCGATTTTGGCTTCGTTGCGTCAAGCCCTGCCCCGGATTCGAATCCGGATATGGGGCAATCAGTGGGAGGATCACC
The DNA here is from genome assembly GCA_031392315.1 of Pyrinomonadaceae bacterium. GTDB lineage: Bacteria > Acidobacteriota > Blastocatellia > Pyrinomonadales > Pyrinomonadaceae > PSRF01. The sequence continues at coordinate 1,049 of JANMVC010000547.1, forward strand.
GCGACTTGAAATTGCGCGACTCGATCATGGGCTACGGCGTAACCGGTGATGAATATACAAAGGCCATCTGCGGATCTTCGATTTGCCTCGGCCTACTCAGCGAGCAGGGCCAGGGATCGAGTTCCGGCGATCTAATCACTGCTCGCACGTTTCAGATTCCTGCTTGCGGCGCGTTCATGCTTCATGAGCGCAACGCGGAAGTTCTAAATTACTTTGAAGAGGGCCGGGATGCGGAATTTTTTGGAGCGTCTAAGGAGTTGGCCGAAAAAGTGGAATACTATCTCGCTCACGATGAGAAACGACGAGAGATTGCCGGAAGTGGGTTTCTTCGTTCGCTTCGCGATGGTTATTCGATCGACAGGCGGATGGAGTCAGTCGTGGGCTGGCTGAATTGCCATCTTTCTCAGGCGACTGCGAGACAAGGATGAATTTTTGAGAATGAGTTTTAGTCGACGGGAACCGATCGCCGCACCCGAACCCGGCCCCACCGTTTTTCGTCGCCCGCTGAATCAAGACAGTGTTCGCACGGAGCGCAAGCGGCCCAGCCTTGCCGTCTTCTTTTCTCACCCGACGCAGCACCACTCTGCGATGTTTCAGTATCTCGCCAAAGCCAAAGACATTAACCTGCATGTCTACTATTACGATCCAGGTTCGTTGGGGGGAATGTTCGATCCTGGCTATCGCACCGACGCCAGTTGGGATGTGGATTTGACCGGGGGAACCGACGCTAGAGTGCTCACAAATCTTCTTCGGGGCCGCGAGGTCGATCCGTTTCGCCAAATCAACCCCGGGGTTGTGACGGCCATGCTGAGTGGGGGTTTTGACGCTGTCATGGTGTCTGGCTACGCAAGTCCCTCCAATTGGCTGGTGCTGACGATCGCGCAAGTTACCCGGTCCGCGGTGCTGTACCAGTCTGACACGAATGTTTTGGATATGCGGCGAAAGCCTACTTCGCGGATTAAAGATTCCCTGCGAAAAATATTCTTGCGCGGTGTAACCCATTTCTTGGTGGCTGGGGATCAGAACAGGGAAGCATACCGGCAGTTAGGGATCGAGGACGGCAAGATGGTCTGGTGTCCCATTCCGGTCGACGTTGCCCGATATGACGAGGCAAGGCGAAATCCAAACTTAGCTGACAAACTCGAGACACTACGGGAAAAATATGGAATACCGCAGACGGCCCGGGTGGTAGCGTTTTGCGGAAAACTGATCGAGCGAAAGCGGCCCCACGACCTAATTGAGGCGCTGCGGATGGTGGCCAGAAAGGACACCTACGGGCTGTTGATTGGTTCAGGTGAGATGGAGCAGGCGCTGCGGAAGACATTGACACCCAACGATCGAATTGTAATCACCGGCTTCGTCAACCAAAGTGAAATCCCTTATCACATGCTGCTCGCTGATATCGGTGTCGTGTCGTCTGAGTGGGATCCACACCCGCTGGTGACAACTGAGTTTGCGATGTGTGGTCTGCCGGTCATCGTCAGTCATTACTGTGGCGTGTGGGGCGAACACGACATTCTGAGGCCGGGGGAAAACGGTTTCCTTTACGATTGCGGTGACGTTCCCGCACTCGCAAATCACATTTCTCGACTGATTGAGGACGACGAGCTTAGATTGCAAATGGGGCAGCGGTCTCTGTTGATAGCCGAACACCAGTCAGCTGAGTATGCAGCCAAAGTTGTAGTGGATCTACTCACGAGATCAAACTAGTAGTAAGCGGACATGCAGCAAACCCAAATCTACGCACCGATTCGTTTACGAGCGCCCTTCTACTCGGTTAAGCGATTTATTGCGCGGGCCATTTGCCACCCTCTGATCGGTCGGGCTATCTCAACCGTTTTTCGAGATCGCATCCCGTCTCATGGCTCTGTCATACACACGCGAGATCGGGCGGTGGTCCCGGCGGTGAAGGCCGCGCTGTTCTGGGGAATCTACGAAAGCGCAGAGGTGAGGTTCGTAAACGAATATCTGCGCAAGGACCTCGACGTCGTGGAGCTTGGCAGTAGCCTGGGAGTGGTTACGAGTCAGATATTACAGAAGCTGGAACCGGGCCGCCGCGTTGTGCGCGACGGCGATGGCCTCTGTGACGCGATCGAGAAACAGCATTCGATTCGGCAGTCCGGTGAGCGCGTCGTGCGTGGCCTGAAACATGATCTGGTCTTCACGCGTGGCGATGGCGGAGCGCATCTGGTTGAACGCCGTGGCGAGCTGTCCGATCTCGTCCTCCTGCCGCACCACGACTGGCGAGCCGTAGTCGCCTCGCTCGATCCGTCCCGCCCCCTCGGCCAGCGTGGTGAGCGGACGGCTGACCGTGCGCGAGAAGATCACCGCGGCGAAGACAGCCAGCACCAGCATCACCGCCGAGAGCGCGAAGATC
>JANMVC010000681.1:0-8256 GCA_031392315.1 Pyrinomonadaceae bacterium
CGCATCACCGCGCCAATAACACTCATCTTGCACTTGCCTCTCTGTCTTAACCCTTCGGCCCAGGCTTGAAAGAAGGCGCTGCAACGTAGCGCGGTGATGGCCGGGAAGTAGAGCGCCTTGCGCAGACGCGCGTTGCCGATCTTTGATAACCGCACCCGCCCTCTCACCGAGCTGCCCGACTGACGCTCGCGCGGCACCAGACCAGCGAAGGCCGCCACCTGGCGCGCACTGCGATACTGTTTGATGTCCGGCACTTCCGCAAGCAACACCGCCGCGGTGGTGTCGGCAATGCCGGGAATGGAGTTGAGCAGTTCCCGCTGTTGCTTCAATCCGGGATGCTTATCGATGTGTTGGCGGATCAGTTTTTCAGTGCGACTGATCTGGTCCTTGAGATGAGCGATCATCTCTTCCACACTCGTCCTCACGGCCACGACGGTGAGACCTGAAGAGAGCCGGTTTTCTTCGGCCACGCGCATCTCAATCAGGGCCTCGAGCCGGCGCACAAGTGCTTGTAACTCGCGTATTTCCGGTGCTGGTGGGGTCCAGGGTGGCGGTTGGTGGGCCAGGCAAAAGCGGGCGATTAACTCGGCATCAACCCGATCAGTTTTGGTCCGGGACAGCCGGCTCGCGGCAAACGCTTTGATAGCGGCCGGGTTCATCACGCTGACTCGGTGACCCGCGGCGTGCAGGTAATGCGAGAGCGCTTCACCGTAAGTGCCGGTAGCTTCCAGGCAGGCGTGGATCTGCGTCACTCCCTGCTTCTCCAGCCACTCCGCTAACTGAGCAAAGCCAGCCGCGGTGTTGGGAAACACTTTGTGCTTGAGTTTGCCGTTGGATAGGAGTAGACAGACGTTGAACTTTACTTTGGCGATGTCGATCCCGAGGCAGAGTAGGTTCATGTTGGCTCCCTTATTCCTATTCGTTGAGTGCGGGCGCCTATCTTGATCGGCCAGCCTTGCGGCCGTGACAAGCTCAGCTTTCTTAGAAGCGGATTCAGATACTGTTCGGTCTCTATGGCGTCGCGCAAGATGTGGCACCGGGAGCTCAATCTCAGCTTCAGACTTAACAGTCTTAAGGCCACCACAGCTTCTCCGGTGCCTCGTGGCTGACGCAGATATTTGCTGCCCCAGCACGCTTTGGTCAACATACAAAGGCCGCCGTTGGGCCGCACCTTTTCTATGCTGAGAGAACGAGGAATCTACCGACTGTCTGATGGACGCCAGTTTGTCCCCGGCAAACCTCTTCGGATGGCACTGGCCATGGTTGTACTCGCAGGGTTCGCCCAGGAAGCTAGGGCTCAAGCACCGGCCCAAGCTTTTCAAAAAGTTATGCAGCCTTACGTTGATGCCAGGAGGTTCATGGGAAGCGTGCTCGTGGCCAGGAAGGGAAAGACCATTTTCAACAATAGCTATGGCATGGCGGACCTGGAATGGAGCATTCCAAATTCGCCGACGACTCGATTCAATATCGCTTCGATGACGAAGCAGTTCACCGCGGCCGCGATCTTATTGCTTGAGGATCGCGGAAAATTGAAGACTAGTGATCCAGTTAAGAAATATCTTCCGGACGCGCCCGCATCCTGGGACAACATCACTATTTACCACCTACTGACGCACACATCCGGCATCTCTGATGATGCTGCTAAATATCAGCCCGGGCCGCCTGATCTGCTGCGCTTTAATGACAAACCTCTGGACTTTCAGCCGGGCGAACGATGGTCCTACACCAACCTCGGATACATTGTGCTCGGGTATTTGCTTGAAAGAATCGTGGGACAGAGCTACGAAGGCTTCGTTCAAGAGAATCTTTTCAAACCTTTGGGGATGAACGACTCTGGAATGTTCTCGTATGTGACGGTCATTCCCCGGCGTGCATCCGGTTATTGGCCGGGCCGCGGTGGGATCGAGAATGCGGAACGTCCCGATTTCAGGTTGGGCTTTTCGGCGGGCTCACTCTATTCGACAACCGAGGACTTGCTCCGTTGGGAAGAGGGACTGTTCGGCGGGAAGTTATTGTCGGCTACATCGCTGCACAAAATGATCACGCCATTCAAAGGTGACTATGCCTGTGGCTTGTATGTACGCCGCGTGAACGGTCACCTGATGATTGAGCATGATGGAAATAACATCGGGTTTAACTCGGACATGGCCTACTACCCCGAAGAGAGCATTGCCGTGATCGTCCTGGCAAATTTGAATGGCAATGTCACCAGCGAGATCGCGAGGGCTCTTGCGGCCCTGGCCCATGGAGAGACGCCGCGGACTCCTTCGGCACGCAAGGAGACCGTATTGTCAAAGGAAGTTCTAGTGATCCACTGAAACGGTTGTACGGGCAGCCCAACAATGGCTTGCAGCGGACGCGGCGATAGCATCCTTTTCATGATGTTTCCTGCGATGTGCTTGCGTGGATTCGCACCGCGCCGCTGAAGCCCAGCGTTGGGCATCGCACGCACCGGTATCGGCGCTCGCAGGAACCAAGAGGCACAGCTCGACCATGAACAGACACCTGCGCAAGATTGCCTGGTTGGCTCTCCTCGCACTGAGCGCCTACTACCTCTATCGTGCCGTTTCGTACCGCTTTCTGACGCCCGGCCGACTCGGTCCAGATTTGCTCAACAAGCAGCTGTGGTACATCGCGCACCTCATCGCCGCTTTGCCGGTGCTGGTGGGTGCACCGCTTCAGTTCATCTCCAGTCTGCGCAGGACTAAGCCAGAAGTCCATCGCTTCATCGGGCGCACCTACGTCATCGCCGCAACGCTGGTCGCACTCACGGCAATCTATCTTGGCGCAACCATTGAGTACGAAGGATCAAGGCTACCGATCGTTCTCCTCGGGTGCCTTTGGCTCTTCTTTACGCTATCGGCTTGGCGCTGTGCAGTGAATCGAAATTTCGCTGCCCACCGCCTGTTCATGATCAGAAGCTACGGCCTCGCACTTGTGCTGGTCTGGCTGCGGTTGATGTACACGTTCCAGGACTGGCTCTTCTTCTACGTTAAGGACGAAGCAATGAGGGACGCGACGCGGGAGTGGGCGAGCTGGGTCGTCCCCCTCCTGGTCCTTGAGCTATGGCTCTCGTGGGTACCGTTGCTGAGATCCAATAGGCTGAAATCGAAGAGGGCTAACGCGTCGCAGCGGCCCACGCCGTTGCGCAGCGCGGCTGATCTCTGACGTTATGCCGCTTCGCGGGGAGGTGTAAAATCGTAAGCGGAAACTGTGTTTGAGTCTCACAAGTCTGGTTTAAGGGGATAATCGATGAAGAAAACTTTTTTGCTTGTGCTTCTTGTTTCCGGGCTGTTCGTTGGCTCGCAAGTTCGCTCAACCCGCGCTGGCGACTCAAGCTTTCAGGCGTTCTTGCGTCGGTGGGAACAGGCGCAGTCTCGTTTCGTCACTGGCGATCCCACCCTGTGGAAGCAGAATGCCTCGCAACGCGACGACGCCACGATACTGGGAGCTTTTGGCGGCTATGAAAAAGGTTGGAATCAGGTAGGCCCGCGCTACGATTGGGCATCGTCCCAGTACAAAAACAGTGGGGCTAAGATGAAGGTTGAATACCTTAACACCGGAGTCAGTGGAAACCTGGGTTTCACCGTGGCGATTGAGCGACAAGAAGAAGTCCGTCTGGGCGGTCAGCAGAACCCGACTCAGCGAGCTTTGCGAGTCACGCAAATCTTTCGCAAGGAAGGCGGCGCGTGGAAACTACTGCATCGTCACGCCGACCCACTTATGGAAAAGAAGTCGCCTACCTAGTTCCCCAGGAGGAGAGCGCGGCATAGTGCCGGGCCGGTCCATACGTCAGGACCGTAGTTAGAGAATTCGCCGATAAATCGGTCGACGGCGCTCGCTTTCAAAAACTACTGCGCTTTTTTGGATATCAAAATGAACTACTTGATTTGTCTGTTTCTTTCGCTGACTTTCTTCGCACCCACCTTCGCACAGTCAGCGGTCCCGATTGAGAAGGAACCGCGACATCGCCTCAAATTCAGCAATCAGTACGTGCGCGTGTTTCATGTCGTTATCCCTCCCGGTGACACTTCGTTGTTTCATATCCATCTTAACGACGGCTTTAGCGTCAGGCTGGCGGACGCCAGCATCCGCGATGAGATACTGGGTGGCGCTCCGGAAGAAATTTCAGTAAAGCGCGGTGACGTGACCTTCGGCTACCGCCCCAGTCCGCTCACTCACAGAGTCAGTTGCACCAGCAACACTCCCTTCCGCAACATATTCGTTGAAATCCTTCCATCTGCCAGAAGGCAGCACGGCGCGCTGTTGCAGGCTCTCGTGGCGGGACAGGTGTTGGTGCTGGAGAACGAGCGGGTGCGGATGTCTCGGCTAATTCTCGCCCCCGGCCAATCAATCGAATTAGCGCCAGCTCTTCCAGGTCTGCGCGTGGCCGTCTCGGCAGGAAGGCTTGCTATCGAGGTGCCGGGACGGAAGGTCAGGACATTGAAGTTCAAGCCGGGAGACACGCAGTGGCATGAGGGGCAGAAGAAACAAGTGTTAAGAAACGTCGGCTCTGCCCCGTTTGAGGCCGTCGAGATCGAGTTGAAGTAGGAGCTGCGATGACAAACCAAATTCGCTTCGACGACGGGACTGCCTACGAGCGATACATGGGGAAGTGGAGCCAGCTCGCCGGTGAAATCTTCCTCGACTGGCTTGCTCCAAAATCAGCTTTGCGATGGCTCGACGTTGGCTGCGGCAACGGCGCCTTTACTGAAATGCTCGTCGAGCGGTGTGCACCAGTCTCAGTACAGGGCATAGACCCGTCCGAAGGTCAGCTTGCTTACGCTCGCACGCGACCCGCGGCGCGTATCGCACAGTTTCGTCTGGGCGACGCAATGGCGCAGCCTTTCCCCGACCACACGTTCGACGTGGCTGTCATGCCGCTGGTGATTTTCTTCGTCCCCGAACCAGCCAGAGGCGTTGCCGAAATGGCCCGAGTGGTCTGTCCGGGCGGAAGCGTCGCGGCTTACGCGTGGGACATGATTGGCGGCGGATTTCCCTACGCGGCGTTGCACGATGAAATGCGTGAGTTGGGCGTTGCTGTTCCGGAACCGCCGAGCGCGGAAGCATCTCAAATTGACGCGATGCAGGAATTGTGGACTGATGCGGATCTGGAGTCGGTGGAGAACCGGGAGATCACCGTGCAACGGACGTTCGCCGATTTCGACGACTACTGGACGACCGTTCTTGGGGGGCCGAGCGTTGGTCCACATCTGGCAGCGATGGCATCCCCGGAGTTGGCGCTTCTCAAAGCGCGGATGCGCGCGCTCCTGCCGGCAGATGCCGCCGGCCGCATCTCCTATAGTGCTCGGGCTAACGCTGTGAAGGGTCGCGTACCGAACGAGTTTTAAGGAGGGTGACAAGCATTCCTCTTCCCATCATCGCGAAGCACCGCTACCCGGATTGACAGTCGGCGATAGATGCCCCAGTTGTTCGGTTTGTCGCCCTTCCAGTAATTATCCTTTCGGGTTACGCTCGCTTCTGGTTTCCCGCTACGCGGCTTCGTGGCTGCTGGTAGTAAGCACTTTCTCAACCTATGAAACCCAGAGGACGGAAGATGAAAAGGCTGCTTTGGGAGATTCTAATCCTCGCACTGGCTTACGTGTTCATCGGTGCTCTTTTGGACAGAGTCATCTTCGCAGAGGCTGAACCCGGCCCACACTATTATCCGCGGGAGGGCCACGTCTTTGTCAGCAAGACCGAAGGGTTTCGCCAGACAATTCTTAAACGCGAGGGCGGCCTCGCCTGGCTTGAGCTAGTGCTGGAGCCACACGCTCCCGGGCCGCCCGAGCACATCCACACATCCTTCGTCGAGAATTTCATTGTGGCCGAGGGCACGTTGAGCCTGCTCGTCAACGGCGAAAAGAAATTACTTCGTGCCGGAGAATCGCTTAAGGTAACTCCCGGAACGCGGCACAAGCCTTTCAACGAGACCGATGCGCGCGTGGTGGTTAAGGGTCCGCTGACTCCAGAGTATGCGATACCCGATCGGTTCACCGTTTTTCTGACGCAGGCATACGGTTATTTTGACGAGTCGGAGTCGAACGGCCGCGCGCCGAAGGCCTTGCTACAGATGTCGAGGTTCAGCCCTAATTACGACGTTTGGCTGGCCGGCCCGCCAGTCGCATTACAAAAGGTCTTGTACTTCATAATCGGTCCGACGGCCCGACTCTTCGGTTATCGCAGACAATATGAGAAGTATGTGCCGAAGCGTTAGTTCATCCGGGAAACCGCAGCAAACGACAACTGCATGCAACTGACGGCGGCTTCGTCTCAGTAAATCCATTAACCCTAATAGCGAGGCGACAAGTTTGGCCCTGGATGTGAAACGCGAATTGCTGCGCCACCTCGTTGCGACGGTGGCTTATCGCGGCGGCATCGCGATAGCAGATGCGCCGGAGAACTTCGCCGTGTTTCGCGTTGATGAGACGGCGCGCACTCCGGGAGAACTTCTGGCGCACATTGGCGATCTGCTCGAAGGGTCGCGCTCTTTGGTTCAGGGCGAAATGGTTTATCTAGCGTCTCCTCCCTTGCCGTGGGGCGAGGAGGTCTCGCGATTTTTCTCCGCCGTGAAAGCGTTAGATTCATATTTGGCGTCAGACGCGCCGCTTGCCTGCCCCGTGGAGAAGTTGATTCAAGGTCCGATTGGCGACGCCCTGACACACGTCGGGCAAATCGTGATGCTGCGGCGTCTGGCCGGGAGTCCGATCCGTGCCGAGAGTTATTTTACTGCCGAAATAATCCCCGGTGGGGTTCCGCAAGAATCCTTGAGCAAGACTGATTAGGTGCCTGGAAGGTGATAACACCTCGAAACACGTGGACACTTAGAAATATCTAATCGTATAAGTGACTCGCAGTCCCCTGCCCATCTCGGGCGCAAACTCCTTGATAAACGAAAGGTGATTTCGATAGAGGCGATTGCCAAGGTTGAAGGCATTGAACGAAATAATCTGCGCCGTGTGCTGCCGGGCGATCAGATAAGAACCTGATAGGCCAAAGACGGTGTAGCCGGCCGTGCGAGTTTCATTCGGGAAGAGCCGGTTCTGGTCTTTGGCCATCACCACTTCAGGATTCAGAAGCAGTCCCTTGTATCTCAGTTCAAGTCCAGTCCTCACTCGCAAAGGCGGGAGACGCGGCAGAGGTGTTCCCGTTGAAGTCAGTTCTGCATTCACATAATCGGCGCCGAGATTGAACCACACCGCCGGATGGAGTTGAGCCTCAAACCGCGCTTCAGTTCCCGCATAACGCGTCGGCCCCTGCCGATACTCAGCCACGATCAAATCATCCTGAATCGCCCCGGTCGGAGCGAGGAATACGAAGTCCTTGATTCGATAATAAAAGCCGTTGGCTTCAAATCTGATCCGGTTAGACGAATGACGCAAACCAAAATCGATCCCATTGCCGAGTTCGCGTTTGAGATTCGGGTCGCCTATTTCAAACGCCAGGTTCCCGCGATGCGGGCCATTGTTGTAAAGCTCCTCCAGCGAAGGTGCGCGATAAGAATGTGAATAATTGGCGACGAAGGCGCCGCCGGTCCAGGTTGGAACCCGCAGGCCAAGCGCTCCGGAGAACCCGGTGAAAGATCTACTCGGCAACACGCCTCGAGCGGCAGTCTCCGTTGGCTGATAGCGATTATTTTCCAGCCGCGCGCCAAACTGCACCGAGGCCCGCACGAAATCCAAAGTCTCCAGGCCGAAGATGGCCAGCGCTTTATGTTTTGTGGGCGGAGCCAGGGCTTCAGCGCCCGACGCCGCGAAATCGCGATGCGATCCCCAGAAGCCGAACCTGCCGGAAAGCCTGCCTTGCTTTTTCTGATCGAACACTCCCTGAAAGATCAAGGTCTTGTTTGTAAACGATGTGTTTACTTCTTTCGTGGCAGAGTCGATTTCCGCGTGGGCATAGTCGTTGTACTGAACTGAAAATGTGCCAGCCTCAATGAGCGACTTGCCTTCCTTGAAGCCTCCTCTGAACTCCAGGCCGTGCCGGCGCGGATTGAGAAAGACTACCTCCGGAGCTGTTTGCGCGGTGTCGAAAGGAATGCCGTAGCGTCGCTTGTCGAAGTTGTAATTGAAACTAAAGAACCCGCGGGTGGGATAGTAGCCCAATCCGGTGGCGACATTTTCTTCGCGCGAGAAGGAGTTTCTGATGCGGCCCAGCGGTGTGGTGTAGTCACCGGACCTCTGTCCGCCGCCGTTGGCCCAAAATAAATATTTCTCGGTGCCGTATTCGACGCCGGCGCTGGTGGCGGCCTGCCCG